>NZ_JBSFVR010000196.1:0-13461 GCF_053592415.1 Streptomyces sp. NPDC002690
GCGCGTTCGGTCCAGGTGGTGGCGCCGAGTCGTTCGAAGGTTTCGGCGGCTTGGGTGAGGGGGTGGCGGGCGGCTTTGCGGCCGTGGGTGTGGCGGAGGCGGGTGCCGTGGGCGAGTTGGATGCGGGCGAGTTCGAAGGGGAAGTGGGTGGCGGCGGGGTGGTTTTCGGCCCTGTGGTAGAGGGTGTGGGCTTCGGCGGGGTCGGTGGTGGTCATGGCGAGGGCGCCGTAGGTGGTGAGGGCGAGGCGGGGGGAGAGGTCGGGGAGGTTCGCGTTCTTGGCGGCCTGGGCGTGGATGCGGGCTTGTTCGGCGCGGCCGGTGTGGAGGGCTGCTTCGACGAGGTCGAGGAGGGTGCGGGGGGCTTGGTGGGTGTAGGGGTGGAAGGTGCCAGGGGGTGTGATGCCGATCGCGTGGAGGTAGGCGGATTCGTAATCGCCTTCGGCGAGGGCCGCGGTGGTGCCGATGGCGTCGGCGATCTGGGTGAGGAAACCGACACCGCGGGGACGGGCCCAGGTGTCGACCGCTGCCTGCAACTCACGGGCCCGCTCGACCTCGCCCCGCAACGCCGCCAACAAACCCAGATAGGCACGATTGTGGTAGGCGAGCAGCATGTACCCGTGCGACGAGGTCAGTTCCAGGTTACGCAGCCCGGTGCGCTCCGCCTCGTCCCACTCACCGACCGCGATCTGGTCCAGCATGATCAGATGCAGCATCGTCATGCTGTTGCGTACGAACCCGGTCTCCGCCTCGCGGTCGACGGTCCGCTGGAGCAGCGGCCGGTACTGGCTGAGCGTGTCGACGTGATAGGCCGCGACCCCCAGCCGGGTCACGTCCCACGGCTCCATCTGCGGAAGGCGGGCGAACTCCTCGTCCACCCGTTCCCGCACACCCGCACCGTGGCGGACCACGTCGCCCCACGCGTCCCCGTAGACCAGTGACCGCGACGGGACCAGCCCGCCCAGCGCCGCCAGCCGGGCACGGGTCTCCTCCCACTGGGCCGGGTCGGCGGCGTACTGGTCGATCGCGATCAGCAGGTTCACGAGCCGGGTGAGCGTTTCGGAGGCCACACCCGGTTCCCTGGCACACAGCTGAGTGAGGGCGTCCGACACCCGGCGGTGTGTGTGCCGTACTTCTCCGTCCTCCCAGAGCGCCATGTACGCGGAGGTGACCACCGAGGCCGGCGACTCCGCCGCGTTCGTGGCGGAGTCCGACCGTACGAGCCGCTGCGCCTGGTCGAACAGCCCCGCGTGACCGGCGACGAAGGCCGCGTCGCCGACCCTGCGGGAGCGTTCCTCCCGCTTCTCGCTCAGTTCGGCGGCCCGGGTCAGCCAGGCCACCGCGGCAGCCGCGCCACCGCGCCGGGTCGCGGACCGGGCCGCCGCCTCCAGCGTGGCCGCGACCTCCTCGTCCGGGTCGACCGTCGCGCCCGCGAGGTGCGCGGCCCGCCGCTCGACGTCGTCGTGATGCAGCCGGGCCAGGGCGGCGTGGGCGGCCCGGCGCTGGTTGGGGGTGGCCGTCTGCACCACGGTGGAGAGGATGACGGGATGCTGGAAGACGAGACCGCCGCCGGCCGGGTCGCCCCTCAGCAGACCGGCGGCCACCGCTTCGTCGACGTCGCGCATGCGGTACTGCCCCGTGCCGGGGACGGGTGTGATTCCCGGCGTGGCCCCCACGCCGTCGAGGGCTCCGAGCAACAACTCCTCCCGGACATGCGCGCTGAGCCCGTCGAGGCGTTCGGCGTACACCCGCTGCAGGCGCCGGGGCAGCGGCAGTGACACCCCGAGGAGTTCGGCAGCGGTGACCCGGGACGCACTTCTGGTCAGAGGGGTGGGAAGTTCGAGCAGGGCCAGCGGATTGCCTCCGGTCTGCTCCAGGACCAGGTGTCTCACCCCGGCGTCCAGACGCGGGTGGTGCAGGTCCAGCAGCCGTGCCGCATCCTCCCGGGCAAGCGCGCCGACCGGATGCTCCGGCAGGGCGGCTGTGTCGAAACCCGAGGGCACGCCGGAGCGCAGGGCGACGACGAGTTTCACCGAGTTGCCGGTGAGCCGCCGACCCACGAACCCGATCACCGCGACGCTGGAGGCGTCCAGCCACTGACCGTCGTCGAGGATCAACAGCAAAGGCGCGGACGAGGCGGCCAGGGACAGCAGATCCAGCACGGCGATACCGAGCGACATCACTGACGGCGGCTGTCCCTCGCCGCGCCCGAAGACGGTCGCGAACACCGCACGGTGCACCGGGTCCAAGTCGCTGACGGCCGGGAGCAGCGGGTGGAGGAGCTGGTGCAGTCCGGCGAACGGGAACCCGGCCTCGGCCTCCACCCCTGCGGCCCGGACCACCTCGTGGCCCGCTCGCGCCGCGGACTGCCCGACATGGTCCAGCAGCGCGGTCTTGCCGACGCCCGCCTCTCCCCGCAGGACGAGCGCCCGCCCTTCGCGGGCCGTCACGAGGGCGGACAGCAGCGTCTTCTCCTCGTCCCGGCCGATCATCGTCGTGAGCGACTCCACGGTGCCCCACTTCCCCTCGTCACCGGACCAGCCAGGTGTGTTCGCTCGGGAGTATGTGTGCGGAGTATCGCTCGGGCGACATGCCGAACTCAAAGGCGCGTCCGCGTCATTGAAGCCGGGCCCTCCTCCGCATGCCATCCGTCTCCTGGCACCCCGCAGAAGAATATAGGGGGATGTGATGATTCGTCATCGCCAACAAGAAACACATTGATCCAGTTCGGCATCGCTCCCGATGCTGCCTACATGTGACCGGGCACAACAGGCATCACCGCAGACATCGGACTTCCTGACTTCCTCCAAGGTGAACACCTGCCACGACAGGCCCAGAAACACACCCGGATGCAAGATCACGTGTGACAGGGTGCACGGTGGCGAGCCCGCCGTATCCCTCGCGGGTGCACGGCGGGTGTCTCGCTTTCCCGCTCCGTCCGAAACCCGTGACGGACGGAGGCCGACTCATCCTCCTCACTCTGGAGAGACAGCATGCAAGGTCCGAGACGCCGACGCGACGGCCGACGGGCGACCACGGTCGCCATCGCCGTAGCCCTCGGTCTGACTCTGGCTTCCCCGTACGCCGGGGCATCCGCCCTCGCGCCACAGGCCACGCAGGGGGAGGTGGCCGCCGCGGCGGCCACCCCTGTGTACCAGGACACCAGTTACTCCTTCGAGGAACGGGCGGCCGATCTCGTCGCCCGGATGACGCTGGAGCAAAAGGTCCGACAGCTCATCACCAACGACGCCCCCGCCATCCCCGGCCTCGGCGTGCAGGGGTACACGTACTGGAGCGAGGCCCTTCACGGCATCCAGTCACTGGGCAACTCCAAGAACGCCGGCAACGACACCTCGTGGCCGGTCAAGGCCACCGGGTTCCCGACGAGCCTCGCCACCTCGATGGCCTGGGACCCCGCCCTCCAGTACGAGGAGGGCTCGGCCGTCTCGGACGAGGCCCGCGGCTTCCTCGACCCGTCCCTCTTCGGTGTCGGCCGCAACAACCTCGGTTCGTCGGCCGACAACTACGGCTCGCTGACCTACTTCGCCCCGACGGTCAACAACGACCGCGACCCCCTCTGGGGCCGCCACGACGAGTCCTACGGCGAGGACCCCTATCTCCAGGCGCAGCTCGGCGTCCAGTTCGTCAACGGCTTCCAGGGCCAGAACACCGACGGCTCGTCGGTCAACGGCTATCTGAAGGCCGCGGCCACGGCGAAGCACTACGCCCTCAACAACGTCGAGGATTCACGTACGGCCATCAGTTCCGACGTCAACGACTCCCAGCTGCGCGACTACTACACCAAGCAGTTCGCCGCCCTCATCGGACAGGCACACGTCGCCGGCCTGATGACGTCGTACAACGCGATCAACGGCACCCCCGCGGTCGCCGACACCTACACCAACAACACGCTGGCCAAGCGCACCTACGGGTTCGCGGGCCTCACCACCTCGGACTGCGGCGGCGTCGGCACCACCTACAAGCTGCCGAACGACGGCCACGACTGGGCGCCCGCCCCCTGGTCCACCAACGGCTCGAAGACCGACCCGCAGTGGATCGACGACGGGACCGGGGACACCGTCGACGCCCGCGCGGCCGGCCAGGCCTTCGCGCTGCGCTCCGGCAACGACCTCAACTGCAGCGGTGACGAGATGACCACCGCCAACGTGATGGAGGCCGTACGCGCGGGCCTGCTGAGCGAGGACGTGCTGGACACGGCGCTGGTGCGGGTCTTCACCGTACGGATGAGGACGGGGGAGTTCGACCCCGCCGACAGTGTCCCCTACACCTCCATCGACAAGTCGGTCATCCAGAGCGCGGCCCACGTGGACCTGGCGACCAAGGCCGCCGACGCGTCCATGGTGCTGCTGAAGAACAGCGCCCTCGCCGCGACCGGCAAGCCGCTGCTGCCACTGAAGGCGTCGGCGGTGAACAAGGTCGTCGTCCTCGGCGGCCTCGCCGACACCGTCAGCCTCGGCAGCTACGGCAACGCCCCCGACCAGCAGATATCGATGCGGCAGGGCATCACCGACGCGCTCAAGGCCGCCAATCCGAGTGCGACCGTCACGTACGACGCGGCGGGCACCAGCACCACCAGCACCGCCGCCGTCACCCTCACCTCCGCGACCCAGGCGGCGATCAAGGCCGCCGACGCGGTCGTCGTGGTGGCCGGCACCGACCAGAACACCGCGAGCGAGGGCAAGGACCGCTCCGGCCTGGCCCTGCCCGGCAACTACGGCTCCCTGATCGACCAGGTCGCGGCCGTCGGCAACCCCAACGTGGTCCTCGACCTCCAGACGGTCGGAGCGGTCGACATCTCCGCCCGGCAGTCCAAGGCCGCGTCCATCGTCTACAGCGCCTACAACGGCCAGAGCCAGGGCACCGCCCTCGCCGACGTGCTGTTCGGCAAGCAGAACCCGCAGGGGCATCTGACCTTCACCTGGTACAAGGACGACTCCCAGCTCGCCGGGAAGAACACCTACGGGCTGACCCCCGCCGAGACCGACGGCAAGGGGCAGACGTACCAGTACTTCACCGGCACCCCGTCCTACCCCTTCGGCTACGGCCTGAGTTACTCGACGTTCTCCTACTCGGCGGCCCAGACCGACAAGAGCGGCGTCACCGCCGACGGCACGGTGAACGTCTCCTTCGACGTGACCAACACCGGCAACGTCGCCGGTGCCACCGTGGCCCAGCTCTACGCCGCGAACTCCTTCGCCGTCTCCGGTACGACTCTGCCCAAGCAGCGTCTGGTCGGCTTCAAGAACACCGGCGTCCTCGCGCCGGGCGAGAAGCTGCACGTCACCCTGCCGGTCAAGGCCGCCGACCTGAGCGTGTGGAACCCGGCGACCTCCAGGCAGACGGTCTTCCCCGGCGCCTGGGCACTGAAGGTGGCCTCCGACTCGGCCACCGTGCAGAGCACCGCCACGGTCACCGTCTCCGGCACCCTCACCCCGAAGGTCTCCACCGTCACCGTGCAACCGGGCCGCCTGGTCTACCAGGCCGGTGAGACGCTGGACCTGACGAAGAAGAACCCCTGGATCAAGGACGACACCGATCCGGCGAAGGAGCAGCGGGACACGTCCCTCACGGCCGACAGCATCGTGGAGGCGGTCAACAACGACCAGTCCTTCGCCGACCTGTCGACCGCGTCGGTGACCTACTCCAGCAGCGACCCGGCCGTAGCCACCGTCAGCTCCTCCGGAATCGTCACCGCGGGCGCGGACGGAGTCGCCACGATCAAGGTGACCGTGGGCGGTGTGTCCGGCTCCATGGTGATGGTGGTCAAGGGCTCCCTCACCGTCCACACCCCGCAGTTCGTGCAGGCGGGACAGGCGGCCACGGTGACCACCACGCTGACCAACGGCACCGGCTCCGCGCTCGGCGGCGTGACCGTCGCCATGCCTGCGCCGGCCGGCTGGACCGTCAAGGCCACCACCGCGACCTCCTTCGCCTCCGTCGCGGCCGGCGCCTCGGCCACCACCACCTGGCTGGCCACCCCGCCCTCCGGCGTGTCCCCGGGCGCCTACCCGTTGAACGCCACCGCGACGTACAGCGGTGGTTCCCACACGGCCGACGGCACGCTCCTCGTGCCGTTCGCCTCGCAGCAGGCGGCTTACACCAACGTCGGTGTCACGGACGACGCCGATCCCGCGCCCGGCAAGTACGACGGCGGTGGGTTCAGCTTCTCCGCGCAGGCGCTGGCCGCCCAGGGTCTCGCCCCGGGGAAGTCCTTCACCGACGACGGTCTGACCTACCAGTGGCCGGACGTCGCCGCGGGCACCCCGGACGCCATCGACACGAAGGGGCAGGCGGTCCTGATCTCCGGGACCGGCAGCGAGCTGGGCTTCGTGGGCAGCGGCACCAGCGGCCCCCACCAGGGCATCGGCACCATCGTCTACACCGACGGCAGCACTCAGCGCTACGGCCTGAGCTTCTCCGACTGGTGGGACAACACCAGCGTCGCCCAGGGCGGCGGCCGTCTGGGGACCTACGACCACATCAACTCCCACGACGGCCGGGTGGACCAGAAGGTCAGCCTCTTCACGACCAAGGTGCAGCTGGCCGCGGGCAAGACGGTGCAGGCGGTGATCCTGCCCACGTCCCAGGACGGGTCGGGTGGCACTCCGCAGGGCCACGTCTTCGCCATGGCCATCGGCGGTACCCCGCACTCCCCGGCGCCCAAGCCGGAGGGCCCGACGGGGCACGTGACCGGACAGGGCGACAAGTGCGTCGATCTGGCCGCCGGCCCGGCTGCCGGAGTCCAGGCGGTCCTCGCCTCCTGCGACGACGACGCGTCCCAGCAGTGGACCCTCGGCACCGACAAGACACTGTGGAACCAGGGCAAGTGCCTGGCAACCGCCGAAGGCGGCACCACCAACGGCACCGACGTCGTCCTCGACTACTGCGACGGTTCTGCGGGGCAGCAGTGGGGGGTGGACGCGGTCAACGGCTATCTGGTGAACGCGGCCTCGGGGCTGTGTCTGGAGAACGGCAACGGGAGCACGGCGGACGGCAATCCGTTGATCGTCTGGGCGTGCAACAGCGGTGATGCCGGTCAGAAGTGGAAGGTTCCGTCGGCTGCGGTGTCGGGTCCGTCGGGCCGGATCGCGGGCTACAACGGCAAGTGTGCCGAGGTGACGGGCGGTGCGACGGCCGACGGTACGTCGATCCAGCTGAACGCGTGCTCGACGGGTACCCAGCAGGTGTGGACCACCGCCACGGACGGCACCCTGCGCGCGCTGGGCAAGTGCCTGACCGCCGCAGCCGGCGCAACCACGGACGGCACCCCCGTCCAGCTCTCTACCTGCACCGGCGCCACCTCCCAGAAGTGGGCCTCCGACACCAAGGGACAGCTCATCGGCACACAGTCCGGCAAGTGCCTGGACGCGGCGGGTCCGAGTTCGGCGAACGGCACGAAGCTCCAGCTCTGGGCATGCGCGGCCTCCGACAACCAGCTCTGGAACGTGCCCTCGTCACGCCCGACAGGAGTGATCAGTGGCTACGGCGGCAAGTGCGCCGAGGTGACCGGGTCACTCTCGGCCAACGGCACGGCGATCCAGCTGAACACCTGCTCCACCGGCAGCGGCCAGTCCTGGACCACCGGCACGGACGGCACCCTGCGCGCGCTCGGTAAATGCCTGACCGCCGCCGCCGGCGCAACGGCGGACGGCACCGCCGTCCAGCTCTCCACCTGCACCGGCGCCACAGGCCAGAAGTGGACCTCCGACACCAAGGGACAGCTCGTCGGCACACAGTCCGGCAAATGCCTCGACGCCACCGGTCCCAGCTCCGCCAACGGCACCAAACTCCAGCTCTGGACCTGCGCCGCCACCGACAACCAACTCTGGAAACTCCCCAGCTGATCTATTTGCCCCACCTGGCCCACCGGAACACCGCATCGCGAAAACACTCCGGTGACGACTACCCCCTCAGAGGAACACACGTGTTGCGAAAACACAGAAGCTCCGCCGCGGCGCTCGGCCTGGCGGTCCTGACGACGCTGGGTCCGATCGCCCTGGGCGCCGCCCCCGAGGCCTCGGCCGCCCCGGCGGCCGACACTCCGGTCGTGGTGGCCGGCGGTACCGTCCTGCCGGGAAGGGTCGCGGGCAAGACCGGCGCCCTCGGCGTGACCTTCGGCTTCTCCGACATCACCATGGCGGGTGGCCCGTACGACCAGCCCGTCAACAAGAACTACAACCAACCGATGTTCCGGCCGAATGCCGACGACCCGGCTTCCTTCTGGGACAACTACGTGGAGGAACTGGTCACCGCCGGAGTCGACTTCGTCGCCGTGGACCTGCGCGGTTTCGGACCGGACAACGCCGTCCCGGACGGCGCCGGCGACCCCCGTGCCCTGACACCCCTGGTCGAGGCGATCGAGCGGCGCGGTGTCGCCGACCAGCTCAAGATCGCGGCGCTCGACGACACTCCGGCAACCCTCACCGACAAGAAGAACCGAGCCGTCCACCACACCGGCGGCTACGAACCCCCCTTCGACATCGGCGACGCGGACGGCACCGGGGAAGGCGGCTACCAGTACTTCTGGGACTACAACCAGCGGGAGTACTTCGACCGCGTCCCGGACGACATGCTCTACAAGGTCGACGGCCGCCCGCTCATCTATGAGTGGTCGGTCAACGACTTCGCCTTCAGCAACCAGGGCGACGGCAACCTCTCCAAGCTCCTCCAGTACGCCCGCTCGCGGGCCAAGACCGAGTTCGGCATCGACCCGTACTACGTCGTCGACAGCAGTTGGCCGGACCGGGACCCCACCGTCGTCTCGCAGATCGACGGCATCAACAACTGGTTCACGCTGCCCACCGGCTGGACCAATGCGACGCACCGGCCCATCGTCGACAACGGGCAGCTGAAGTTCGGCGACGGCTGGGAGTACCGGACCTCGGACGGCGCCGGTGACTACAAGAACACGTACCAGAGCAGCTCCCAGGCAGGGGCGTCAGTCACGTACTCCTTCATCGGCACGGGCGTGCAGTACCTGGCCCGCACCGACTCCGGCCAGGGCAGCGTCGACGTCTCCGTCGACGGGCAGGCGCCCGTCACCGTCGCGCTGTCCGGCGGCGGGCTCAAGACCCAGCAGACAGTCTTCGAGAAGAAGGGCCTGACCGAGGGGACCCACACGATCAAGGTGACCAACAAGTCGGCCACGCCGGTCACCGTCGACGGGTTCAAGGTCCTCTCCAGCCGTCCCGCCACCGTCGACGGCCGCACCTACGGTGTCGCGACCCCGGGTTTCCGGGTGGTCAACGACTCCGTCGACATGGTGATGGACGCGGACCACGGCAACCATCTCAACCGGACCCTGGACGCCACGGTCAACGGCGGCGCCGACATCACCCTGGTCGAGGGATTCACCGACTGGGAGGAGAACGCGATGCTCGCGCGTACGGCCGAAGGCTCGTACGCGGAGCGGCTGACGGACTTCCCCAACCAGATGATCGACATCGTGCGGCAGTACTCCACCGACCCGTTCCCCGCGAGCCTCAAGATCGAGGCGGAAACGGCGGACGCGTCCAGCGGGGCCACCGTCGGCAACTCGGGCGTCTACCGGAGCGGCGACCTCGACGTCGAGCCCACCGGCGACACCGGCGGCGGCTGGGACGTCGGCGACATCGCCGCCGGCCAGAGCCTGACGTGGAAGAGCGAGCCGATGCAGGGCACGGTCAAGCTCTCCGCGCGGGTCGCCACGCCGAACGACGGCGCTCAGGTCCGCTTCGTCGTGGACGGAGTGGCCGGGCCGACCATCACCGTGCCGAACACCGGGGACTGGCAGAAGTACACCAGTGTGGACGCGGGTACGTTCCAGTTCGCGGCCGGTACGCACCACGAGGTCCGGCTGGAGTTCCCGACCGGTTCGCTGAACGCCAACCACTGGACGGCCACCACCGTCAGCCCGCCGGCCACTCCGGCTCCGGCCGGTCCGACCGGTCAGGTCACCGGGCAGGGCGGCAAGTGCGTCGACCTGGCCGGTGGCAGCGCCGCGAACGGCACCCCGGTGGTGCTCAACACCTGCGGTACCTCCACCACCCAGCAATGGACGGTCGCTCCCGGCAAGTCGCTCCAGGTGCTGGGCAAGTGCCTGACCACCCAGGACAGGGGCACGTCCAACGGCACCCGCGTCCAGATCGCCGCCTGCGACGGTTCTGCGGGGCAGCAGTGGGGGGTGGACGCGGTCAACGGCTATCTGGTGAACGCGGCCTCGGGGCTGTGTCTGGAGAACGGCAACGGGAGCACGGCGGACGGCAACCCGTTGATCATCTGGGCGTGCAACAACGGTGACGCCGGTCAGAAGTGGAAGGTTCCGTCGGCTGCGGTGTCGGGTCCGTCGGGCCGGATCGCGGGTTACAACGGCAAGTGTGCCGAGGTGACGGGCGGTGCGACAGCCGACGGTACGTCGATCCAGCTGAACGCGTGCTCGACGGGCACCCAGCAGGTGTGGACCGCCGCCACGGACGGCACACTGCGCGCGCTGGACAAGTGCCTGACCGCCGCCGCCGGCGCAACGGCGGACGGCACCGCCGTCCAGCTCTCCACCTGCACCGGCGCCACCTCCCAGAAGTGGACCACCGACACCAAGGGACAGCTCATCGGCACACAATCCGGCAAGTGCCTCGACGCGGCGGGCCCGAGTTCGGCGAACGGCACCAAACTCCAGCTCTGGACCTGCGCGGCCTCCGACAACCAGCTCTGGAACGTGCCCTCGTCCCGGCCCACCGGGGTGATCAGCGGTTACGGAGGCAAATGCGCCGAGGTGACCGGGTCACTCTCGGCCAACGGCACGGCGATCCAGCTGAACGCCTGCGGCACCGGCAGCGGCCAGTCCTGGACCACCGCCACGGACGGCACCCTGCGCGCACTGGGCAAATGCCTGACCGCCGCCGCCGGCGCAACGGCGGACGGCACCGCCGTCCAGCTCTCCACCTGCACCGGCGCCACAGGCCAGAAGTGGACCACCGACACCAAGGGCCAGCTCATCGGCACACAGTCCGGCAAATGCCTGGACGCCACCGGACCCAGCTCCGCCAACGGCACCAAACTCCAGCTCTGGACCTGCGCCGCCACCGACAACCAACTCTGGAAACTCCCCACCTGACCCACCGGGACATCGTCATAGTCCGTCAAAAATGACAAACTAGAACATACATTCCGGACCGGGTGGGAGACATCCCCGCCCGGTCCGGTCTTTCCGTATTCAGACGCCGTCGCGGGGTGCCGACTCCAGCAGCGGACCGCTCAACGCGCCGAGTCCACGCAGAAACGTGTCGACCACCAGATCGGCCGCCTGTCCGGGACTCAGGTGTCTCTGTTGGTGCGAGGCCAGATTGACCAACTCCGGCAACAGTGTGCCCGCCCAGCCCTCCGGACAGTTCCTGCGGAGCAGACCCGCGTCGGTGGCCCGGCGCAGGAAGGTGTCGACCTCGGCGATGCACGCGTCACGGCGCCGACGGATGGCGTCGTCCGCGAGCATACGGGCGAGGTCGACCGGCCAGGTCCGGTTGACGACGATGATCCGCTCGACGTAACGGTGCAGGGCCACGGCGACAGGCGCCTCGCGCAGCCGAGCACTCTCGATGGCCTGCTCGATGGCCGAGACCCGCGATTCGTGGATAGCGGCCAGCAGTTCTTCGCGGCAGGCGAAGCGCCGGTAGACCGTGCGCCGGTCCACGCCGGCCTCGGCCGCGATGCTCGCGACACTCGCGCCGGGATCGGCGGCGAGCATGCGCGCTCCGGTGGTCAGAACGGCTACCACGTTGCGTGCTGCATCGGCTCTCATCGCCCAACCGTACCTCTGATGAGATTTTTTGAGTCACTACCCTCACGTTTACGTGGCGCTAACAAAGTTAAGTGCTACATTAAAGTGGCAGTTGGACGCCGGACCCCACGCCCGCAGGCACGGAAAGAAGAGAGAAACGCACATGATCACCTACGACAGGCTCTTCATCGGTGGCTCCTGGATCGAGCCCAGCAACCCGGAGCTGCTCGACATCGCCTCCCCGCACGACCAGTCGGTGATCGCCCGCGCCGCCCAGGCGCGGCCGGCGGACATCGACCGCGCGGTCGATGCCGCCCGGAAGTCCTTCGAAAAGGGTGAGTGGCGACTGACTCCTCCGGCGGAACGCATCTCCGCGCTGCGGCGGTTCAACGCGCTGCGCGAGGAGAACGCGGAGAAGATCGCGCACCTCATCTCGCTGGAGAACGGTTCGGCCGGCTGGTTCACCCGCGCCGGGCAGCCCGGTCTGACCCGGCAGGCGAACGCCTATCTGAAGGCGGCGGAGGAGTTCGGCTGGGAGGAGACGCTGCTTCCCTCCGACCCCGCGTCCCCGACCCGCAGCGTGGTCCGCCGCGAGGCGATCGGTGTGGTGGCGGCGGTGATCCCGTGGAACTCGCCGTTCTCCTCGGCCACCTCGAAGATCATCCCCGCGCTGGTCGCCGGCAACTCCGTGGTCCTCAAGGTCTCCCCGGAGAACTCACCGAGCATGGGCTTCCTGGCGGAACTGCTGGAGCAGGTTGGCCTGCCCGAAGGCGTCATCAGTGTGCTGCCCGCGGACCGCGAGACGAGCGAGTACCTGGTCTCGCACCCGGACGTCGACAAGATCGCTTTCACCGGATCCACCCGCGCCGGCCGCCGTATCGCCTCCATCGCCGGGGAGCAGCTCAAGCGGGTCAGTCTGGAGCTGGGCGGCAAGTCGGCCGCCATCATCCTGCCCGACGCGGACGTCCAGAAGGCCGTCGGCGGCCTGAAGTTCGGATCACTGCTCAACAACGGCGAGTCGTGCATCGCACAGACCAGGATCCTGGCCCCGCGCGGCCGGTACGAGGAGGTCGTCACCGCGCTGAAGGAGCTGGTGGAGTCTCTCAAGGTCGGTGACCCCAACGACCCCGACACCTTCATCGGCCCGATGATCCGCCCCGACCAGCAGGAGCGGGTACGCAGCTACATCCAGCTCGGTATCGAGGAGGGCGCCCGTCTGGTCGCCGGGGGCCCGCAGATCCCCGAGGGCCTGGAGAAGGGCAACTACGTGACGCCCACCGTCTTCGCCGACGTCGACAACTCCATGCGCATCGCGCAGGAGGAGATCTTCGGCCCCGTCCTGGTCGTCATCCCCTACGACGACGAGGACGACGCCGTCCGGATCGCCAACGACTCCGAGTACGGCCTCTCCGGGGGCGTCTGGTCCTCCGACGAGGCCCACGCCCTCGCCGTCGCCCGCCGTATCCGCACGGGCACCATCACCGTCAACGGAGCCTCCGTCGCCTTCGACGGCCCGTTCGGCGGATTCAAGGCCAGCGGTATCGGGCGGGAGTACGGAGCGGTCGGCGTCGGCACCTACACCGAGTACAAGACCATCACCGTCTGACGCGCTGCCCGGCCGGTCGACCGCGGACGGGTGAGGAGCGGACCAGGACCGAAACGCCGTCGGCGGCGGGTGGACCGACCACCCG
>NZ_JBSFVR010000197.1:0-13258 GCF_053592415.1 Streptomyces sp. NPDC002690
TCGCCGACCTGGGCTTCGACGTGGACGTCGGCCCGCTGTTCCAGACGCCCGCCGAGGCCCAGTACCCGCCGCAGATAGTCGTTGCCGAAGAGCCGGTCCGGGTCCAGCCGGTCGCGTACCGCCGTGAACTCGCCGAACCGCGGGTAGACCTCCGCGAGATAGCCGGCGTCCCGGGTGTGCACCTTTCCCCAGTGCGGACGTCCGCCGTGCGCCGTCATGATCCGCTCGACCGCCGTGAAGTACGCCTGGTGCGGAGTGCCCCGGTAGAGATGGACGGCGATGTAGGCGCTCTCGCGGCCGGATGCGGTGGACAGGGCGATGTCGTCGGCGGGGGCGGTGCGGACCTCGACCGGGAAGCTGATCCGCAGCGGCGAGGCGTCCACCATCGCCTTGAGCTCCCGCAGCGCGGCCACGGCCGCCTCGCGCGGAAGGGCGTACTCCATTTCCACGAAGCGCACCCGGCGCGGGCTGGTGAACACCTTGTAGGGGATGTCCGTGTACGTGCGGGCCGACAGGGCCCGGCTGGAGACCCGCGCGATCGAGGGGATCACCGCGGGGAAGGCGCGGCCCACCGAACAGGCCACCTGGAAGATCCCGTTGGAGAGGAGTTCGTCCTCGATCCAGCCGCTGATCCGGCCGGGCGGGGCGGAGGGGCCGGCGCTGCGGTTGTTGCGCTTGGTGTTGCAGTTGCCGGTGTGCGGGAACCAGTAGAACTCGAAGTGCTCGTTCTCGGCGACCAGCTCGTCGAAGCCGGAGGTCACCGCGTCGAAGGTCATCGGCTCCTCGCGGGCGGTCAGCAGGAAGACCGGTTCCACCGCGAAGGTGATCGCGGTGATCACGCCCAGCGCGCCGAGCCCGATCCGCGCGACCGCGAAGACCTCCGGGTTCTCCCGCTCGGAGCACCGCAGCACCGTACCGTCCGCCGTGACCAGCTCCAGGGCCCGGATCTGCGCGGCTATGGACGCCGAGTCGCGGCCGGTGCCGTGGGTACCGGTGGAGGTGGCCCCGGCGACGGTCTGCTCCATGATGTCGCCCATGTTGGTGAGCGAGAGGCCCTCCCGGGCGAGGGCGGCGTTGAGTCTCTTGAGCGGCGTTCCCGCCTCCACGGTGACCGTCATCGCCTCGCGGTCGACGCGGCGGATGCCGGTGAGCAGGTCGGGACGGACGAGTACCCCGTCGGTGGCCGCCGCCGCCGTGAACGAGTGACCCGTGCCGACCGGCTTCACCCGCAGTCCGTCCTCGGCGGCCCGGCGGACCGCGTCGGCGAGTTCGTCCACGGAGGCGGGCGAGACCTCTCGTACCGGCCGGGCGGTGACGTTCCCCGCCCAGTTGCGCCACGCGCCCGCCGTCCTTGCGTCGGTGCTGGTCATCTTCCCCACGCTTTCCCGTCTGCGCCGGCCTCGCCGGCCGCCGATACCCCCGGGTACGCCGCGACGGCCGCGAGCGCTCCCACCACGGCGTACCCCGCCCCGCGCCGGACGCGTCACGGAAGAGCGCCACGGCCAGGAACGGCAGGTTCCCGGCCAGTTGGAGGGGGATCATACTCATGGCCGCCGCGCACTCCCCGCCCGGCCGTGACACCGCCCGCGCGACCCGCCCCGGCGGGCGGGACGGATGTCGGTGGCGATGCTCCCGTCGCCGGGTGGCAGGATCGGAGCCATGCCCGATCTGCGCGACCCCGCTCCCTACGACGCCCTGCTGCTCCTCTCCTTCGGTGGCCCCGAAGGCCCGGACGACGTGGTTCCGTTCCTCCGGAACGTCACCCACGGCCGGGGCATCCCCGAAGAGCGGCTGAAGGAAGTCGGCCGGCACTACTTCCTCTTCGACGGCATCAGTCCGATCAACGGCCAGAACCGGGACCTCCTGGAGGCCCTGCGCGCGGACTTCGCCGGCCACGGGCTGGACCTCCCGGTGTACTGGGGCAACCGCAACTGGGCCCCGTACCTGACCGACACCCTGCGCGAGATGACCGAGGCGGGCCACCGCCGGATTCTGACCCTCGCGACCAGCGCCTACGCCTCCTACTCGGGCTGCCGGCAGTACCGCGAGAACCTCGCCGACGCGCTGGAGACCCTGCGGGCCGAAGGCCTGACGGTGCCGCGCGTGGACAAGCTGCGCCACTACTTCAACCACCCCGGCTTCGTGGCACCCATGGTCGACGGAGTGCTCGCCTCGCTCGCCGGCCTCGGCGAGGAGGAGCGCGCGGGAGCCCACCTGGCCTTCTGCACGCACTCGATCCCCGTGTCGGCGGCCGACACCTCAGGGCCCACCGAGGCCCACGGCGACGGCGGCGCCTACGTCGCCGAGCACCTCGACGTCGCCCGGGTGATCGTCGAAGCGGTGCGCGAGGAGACCGGCGTCGAGTACCCCTGGCAGCTGGTCTACCAGTCCCGCAGTGGCGCCCCGCACATCCCGTGGCTGGAACCCGACATCTGCGACCACCTGGAGACGCTGCACGGCGACGGCGTCCCGGCGGTCGTGATGGCTCCCATCGGGTTCGTCTCCGACCACATGGAGGTCCTCTACGACCTCGACACCGAGGCCACCGCCAAGGCCGCCGAGCTCGGGCTGCCCGTGCGCCGGTCCGCCACCGTCGGGGCCGACCCGCGTTTCGCCGCGGCCGTACGCGACCTCGTGCTGGAGCGCGCCGCCACCGAGCAGGGATACCCCGTGGACCGCTGCGCGCTCGGCGCTCTCGGCCCCTCGCACGACCTCTGCCCGGTCGGCTGCTGTCCGGCCAGGGCACCCAAGCCGGCCGCCGCGGGCGCGGACAGCCCGTTCTCCTGACAGGCACGGCCCCGTACGGCCCGGCACAGCCGACGGTGCCCCGCGTCCGACCCGACCTGTTCCCGCCCGACCTGCCCGTACCCGACTCCCTGGGAGCGCCGTGACCGACCCCCTGCTCGCCGAACTCCTCGAACTCGCGCGGACCGCCGCCGCCCGCGCCGGTGCCCTGCTGCGCGACGGCCGTCCCGCCGACCTGGGGGTGGCCGCCACCAAGTCGAGCCCCATCGACGTCGTCACCGAGATGGACATCGCCGCCGAGAAGCTGATCACCGCCTACCTCCTGGAGCACCGCCCGCAGGACGGCTTCCTCGGTGAGGAGGGCGCGAGCCGCGAGGGCACGAGCGGGGTCCGCTGGGTCGTCGACCCGCTGGACGGGACGGTGAACTACCTCTACAACCTGCCGACCTGGGCCGTCTCGATCGCCGCCGAGCTCGACGGGGAGCGGGTCGTGGGCGTGGTCGAGGCGCCGATGCGTGGCGAGACCTTCCACGCGGTGCTGGGTGGCGGCGCGTACGTGAACGGCACCGCCCTGCGTGTCCGCCCCGCCCCGCCGCTGGACCAGGCGCTGGTGTCGACCGGTTTCAACTACGTGGCCACCGTCCGCACCCACCAGGCCGACGTGGCCCAGCAGCTGATCCCCCGGCTGCGGGACATCCGGCGCGGGGGCTCGGCCGCCATCGACCTGTGCGACGTGGCCGCCGGCCGGCTCGACGGCTACTACGAGCGCGGACTCCACCCCTGGGACCTGGCGGCCGGCGACCTCATCGCCCGTGAGGCGGGCGCGCTCACCGGCGGACGCCCGGGGCTGCCCGCGGACGGGGACCTGACGGTGGCCGCGTCGCCGGGCGTCTTCGGGCCCCTGCAGGAGATCCTGGAGAAGCTGGGTGCCTGGCACGACTGACGTCGGCCCCTGCCCGGACACGTGACACGTTCCGGACGTGCGAAGAACGCCCGCCACGACTCCTCGGGAGTCCCGGCGGGCGTTCTTCGTGTGCGGGTGAGGTGTGTCGCCGCGGCTCGGTGGTGCGGCTCGGTGGTGTGGTGCGGCTCGGGATCAGTGGTGGGGTGGGGCTCGGTGGTGCGGGTGGCGCACGTGCGGTGGGTGCGGCGTGCGGGTCGGTCCCGGGTCAGACCGCGGTGACTCCGGTCCCGACGCCGGTCTCGACGCCGTGTTCGGCGGCGAGGCGCAGCAGATCGTCCAGCTCGCTCTGCTCGACGTCCGCGAGGAAGTCGTCACCCGTCTCGCGGGCCCGGGTGAGGTCGGACTCGGTCGTCCTGATGCGGTGAAGCAGCCCTGCGGTGAAAGCGTCCATGAAGCGCCCCCTCGGCGTGGGTCGGTGGCACGGGGGTGTGCCGGGATGTCTCGGGCCTGGTCCCGAGTGCCGTCGGTCACGCGGTTCCTCCGCAAAAAGGAACGGCAGTGGCGAGCCACGTACGTGGCGTGATCGCGGGTGTAAATCCGTCCTCCCCGGGCCGACTGCGGGAGAAACCTCAACTCGCCCGTGAATATGCCGCCTTCCTCGTTTTCCTTCGAACCCGCAGGTCGCCGCCGACCGCCTTACCGCCGGTTTATGCGTGTTGCGGGCAGGATGGTCGCGAACAGTCGGTCCGACGTGCCCCGGGAAGGTGCCGGTCGGGCTGCCTGGCGGACGTGCACAACGTCCGCCAGGACCCCATCAGAGAAGGGACAGTGCCGTGCGCGTACTCGTCGTCGAGGACGAGCAGCTGCTCGCCGACGCGGTGGCCACCGGACTCCGCCGCGAGGCGATGGCCGTCGACGTGGTCTACGACGGAGCGGCGGCCCTGGAACGGGTCGAGGTCAACGACTACGACGTCGTGGTGCTCGACCGGGACCTCCCGCTCGTCCACGGGGACGACGTCTGCCGCCGGATCGTCGAGCTGGGCATGCCCACCCGCGTGCTCATGCTCACCGCCTCCGGGGACGTGTCCGACCGGGTCGAAGGACTGGAGCTGGGAGCCGACGACTACCTCCCCAAGCCCTTCGCCTTCAGCGAGCTGACCGCCCGGGTCCGCGCGCTGGGCCGGCGTACGACGGTGGCGCTGCCGCCGGTCCTGGAGCGGGCCGGTATCAAGCTCGACCCCAACCGCCGCGAGGTCTTCCGGGGCGAGCAGGAGATCCAGCTCGCCCCGAAGGAGTTCGCCGTGCTGGAGGTCCTGATGCGCAGCGAGGGCGCTGTGGTCTCGGCCGAACAGCTGCTGGAGAAGGCGTGGGACGAGAACACCGACCCCTTCACCAACGTCGTGCGGGTGACCGTCATGACGCTGCGCCGCAAACTCGGTGAACCCCCGGTCATCGTCACCGTCCCCGGTTCCGGTTACCGGATCTGAGCGCGTCGATGGTCACGTCCTCGGCGCCGGTGCCGGCGCCTCCGAAACCCACCTGGGACCCCAAGCAGCAGGACCTCACCTCGCCCTGGCTGCGTCCCACCATCCGGATACGGCTGACGCTCCTCTACGGCGGGATGTTCCTGATCGCGGGCATCCTGCTGCTCGCGATCATCTACATGCTGGCCGCGCAGGCCCTGCACGACGCCGGAGGCCCCGCCTTCCAGGTGTCCGGCACCAACGTGCGGATCTCCAGCACGACGTGCCCGCAGCTGGCGGCCTCGCAGAACAACGACCAGCTCAACGACGCCATCAAGGCCTGCACGGCCTCCCAGCGCCAGCACGCGCTGGACAGCCTGCTGAACCGGGCCCTGCTGGCACTCGTCGGGCTCACCATCATCGCGTTCGCCTTCGGCTACGCGATGGCGGGCCGCGTCCTGTCGCCACTCGGCAAGATCACCCGTACCGCCCGCAGGGTGGCCGGGACGGACCTGTCGCGCCGGATCGAGCTGGACGGACCGGACGACGAGCTCAAGGAGCTCTCGGACACCTTCGACGAGATGCTGGACCGCCTGGAGCGCGCCTTCACCGCACAGCAGCGGTTCGTCGGCAACGCCTCGCACGAACTGCGCACCCCGCTGGCGATCAACCGCACCCTGCTGGAGGTCCACCTCTCGGACCCCGCGGCCCCGCCCGAGCTCCAGCAACTGGGCAAGACGCTGCTCGCCACCAACGAGCGGAGCGAGCAGCTGGTGGAGGGGCTTCTGCTGCTCGCCAGGAGCGAGAACCAGATCGTCGAACGGAAGCCGGTCGACCTGGCCGAGGTCGCCGAGCGTGCCATCGACCAGGCGCGCGCGGAGGCCGCCCAGAAGGGCGTGGAGCTCCGCGGCGAGCGAGCCCCCGCCGTGGTCCAGGGCAACGGCGTCCTGCTGGAGCGGATCGCCCTGAACCTCGTACAGAACGCCGTGCGCTACAACGTTCCGGAGTCGGGCTGGGTGGAGGTCACCACCCACTTCGGGCCCGGCCAGGCGCTGCTGGTGGTCTCGAACACGGGGCCGGTGGTTCCCGCGTACGAGATCGACAACCTCTTCGAGCCCTTCCGCAGGCTCCGCACGGAGCGGACGGGCAGCGACAAGGGGGTCGGACTCGGCCTGTCGATCGCGAGATCCGTGGCGCGGGCCCACGGAGGCCGTATCATCGCGGAGCCCCGAGAAGGGGGCGGTCTCGTGATGCGTGTCACTCTGCCCGTCTGAAAGGCGTCGCGGCGGGAGCGGGGGGAGGGTCCATCGCTTTCGCTTTGAGCGGAATTTTCGTACTGCGTCTCCGGTTTGTCCCTGTGGGATCGATCACAGGGGTCACAGTGGACGCGTCTACTCTCCGTGAGCCTCCTTCGGTCGTAAAGCCGGGAAACGCCCGGGTTTTCGAGGGGTGGTATCACGGGAAGTACACGGGGTGGCACCCGTGGAGCAGGGCATCCGGACCGTGTACGGTCCCCTTCGCCACCCAAGACGGCCGCCCAGTGGCGGCCGGTTCGGGTGTCGATTGAGTAACAGACCTTGATGTGAGGCAAAATCTCCGCCTCAGGTCGGGCACAAGTCCGGCCTCTCACGCGTTACGTGCGCTGAGACACCCGCAGAAACCCAAGAGGGGGAGAGCGACATGGCAACGGATTACGACACCCCACGCAAGACCGACGACGACGTCGATCAGGACAGCCTGGAAGAGCTGAAGGCACGGCGGAGCGACAAGACCGCGTCCGCCGTCGACGTGGACGAGTTCGACGCCGCGGAGGGCCTTGAACTGCCCGGCGCGGACCTGTCCAACGAAGAACTCGCCGTTCGCGTCCTGCCCAAGCAGGCCGACGAGTTCACCTGCATGAGCTGTTTCCTCGTGCACCACCGCAGCCAGCTGGCTCGCGAGAAGAACGGCCAGCCGATCTGCCGCGACTGCGACTGAGGCAGGCCCGCCGTGACAGGCGACAACCCGTTCCGGAAGCGGCGCTCACGGCGCAGTGAAGGGCCGGAGGCGCATGGGGGCGACACGGGCCCGACAGAGGGCTTGCAAGCCCCTGGCGGGCGTCACAAGGCCCCGCACGACCCCTCCGGCACGACCGACGACGAGCGGGGCCACCCGGCCTCGCTCGAAGTGGCCCCGGCGGCCGGCCTGCCGGACGGGGCCGGACAGGCCGGGGAAACCGGTGACCACGGGACTCCGGCACCCGAGGCGGCCCCGACCGGGCCGCTGAACGCGGTCAAACGGGGCGTACACAAGGGCGGGGAGAGCGTCAGGGCGGTCGCCGGGCATCTGGCCGACCGGATCATCGACACGGCTCCCCGCGTCCCCGTGCGCGACCTGGCCACCCTCCGCCGCCACTTTCCGGGACTCGGTCCCGAGGAGATCGCGGACCGCCTCGTCGCGGGCGCGAGCAAGGCCACCGCGGCCGTGGGGGCCGGCATCGGGGCCGCGGCCATGCTCCCCGTACCCCCTGCCATGCTCGCCGAGCTGGCTGCGGAGATCACCGGGGTCGCCGCGATCGAGCTGAAGCTCGTCGCCGAACTCCACGAGATCTACGGCAACCGCCCCCCGGGCAACCTCACCCAGCGCACCACCGCCTACCTCACGTCCTGGACGGAGGAGCGCGGCATCGACGTCAGCCGCCCCGTCACACTCAACGCGGCCCTGGGCGGCCAGATGAAACGCGAGCTGCGCCAGCAGATCATGAAGCGCATGGCGCGCGATCTGCCCAACCTCATCCCGCTGATGATCGGCGCCGCCGTGGGCGCGGCGATGAACCGCCGCGACACCCGCAAGCTGGCCGGACACATCAGGAAGGACCTGCGGAAACAGCAGGTCGCCTGGGACCGGCTCACCGGACTTCCGGCACTGGAGCGGCCCGCCGACCCCACCGTCCTCCCCCCGGAGGCAGAGGGCCGCTGAGGGGCCGCGCGAGCCCTCTCGTCACACCCCCGCCCCCTGCCGCACAGGGGGCAGCAAGGGGCGGCAGTGCCGACGGGCCGCCGTCGGGCGGGGAAGGCGGTCAGTCCTGTGCGGCCACCGGCGCGGTGGAGAGCGCGGCGATCAGCGCCTGCGGCTCGCGCGTCGAGAGGTAGAGGTAGGGCGTGGGGTCCGCGGGGTCGGTCACCTTCACCCGCACCGCCGTCGGGATGTACCCGCGCAGCAGCATGAAGGCACGCGCGTCCGCCTTGTACGTGCGCCAGGCCCGAGCCTCCTCCGCGTCCAGCGCCTCGGCGTCCCCGAGCGCCGAGAGCGGAATCCGCGCGTCCCCCGCCACCAGGGAGTCCGCGACCACCCGGATGCGGACGGAGCCGTACGAACTGACCACGACCGCCGTCGCGGCCGTACCGCCGACCAGCCCCGCGAGCAGGAACAGGCCGCCGAGCGGCAGGAGCATCAGCGCGCAGGCCACCCCCACCCCGAAGGCGATGAGCCACCAGGTGCGGGGTGCGGTGAGGCGTTCGTCGAAGGGCGGTACGGAAGGCTGCATGGGAACAAGCTTGGCACGGTGAGACCCGCGGTCGGGCTCGCGGGTAAGGTCTGCGCGTGTGAGTGGAACATCTGCAGCTCTGACACCCCCGGCCGACGCGGTGGCACCCGTGCGGCACCCCGAGGCGCCCGCGCCCGGTGAGCTACTCGGCTCGCACTACGAACACTGTTTCGGCTGCGGAGGCGAGCAGCCCCACGGTCTGCACCTCGCTGCCCGGGCCGGTGAGGGCGTGAGCGTGACCGCCGAGTTCACCGTGCGCGCCGAGCACCAGGGCGCGCCCGGTCTGGCGCACGGCGGAGTGCTCGCCACGGCGCTGGACGAGACGATCGGCTCGCTGAGCTGGCTGCTGCGGGTCATCGCGGTGACCGGGCGGCTGGAGACCGACTTCTCGCTGCCCGTCCCGGTCGGGACCGTGCTGCACCTTCAGGCGCGGGTCGTCGCCGTGCACGGCAGGAAGATCTACTCCACCGCCATCGGCCGGATCGGCGGCCCCGAGGGCCCCGTCGCGGTCCGGGCCGACGCTCTCTTCGTCGAGGTGAAGGTCGACCACTTCATCGACAACGGCCGCCCCGACGAGATCCGCGCGGCGATGGCCGACCCCGACCAGATCAAGCGTGCCCGAGCCTTCGAGGTGAACCCGTGACCCGTCCTCCCGTCGACGTCCTTCTCCGGCGCCTGGACCCGCAGGTCCCGGTTCCCGCGTACGGCCACCCCGGCGACGCCGGTGCCGACCTGGTGACCACCGAGGCCGCGGAACTCGCCCCGGGGGAGCGGGCCGTACTGCCCACCGGCGTGTCGATCGCCCTGCCGGACGGCTTCGCGGCGTTCGTGCACCCCCGCTCCGGCCTCGCGGCCCGCTGCGGGGTAGCCCTCGTGAATGCCCCGGGGACGGTGGATGCCGGGTACCGTGGGGAGATCAAGGTGATCGTCGTCAACCTCGACCCGCGCGAGACCGTGCGGTTCGAGCGATTCGACCGGATTGCCCAATTGATCGTCCAGCAGGTCGAGAAGGTGCGCTTCCACGAGGTCGCGGAACTTCCCGGCTCGGCACGGGCCGAGGGGGGATTCGGGTCCACCGGCGGTCATGCCTCGGTGGACGGCGTCGGGGGCGGTACAACCCCGGGTGGGAACAACTACGCTTCGGTCGTATCCGACCGGGAAGGACAGTGACGTGTTCGGACGTCGCAAGAAGAGTGGTTCCGCCGAGGACACGGTGGACGAAGCGCGCGAGACCGAGCAGGTCGCCGACGAGCTCGATGACGCCGACGACGCGGTGAGCGCCCGTCGGACGAACCTTCCGCCGGCCCCTCGGCCGGACGGACCCTGGGACGTCTCCGAGGTGTCCAGGCCCGGCGAGGGCCGGGTCGACCTGGGCGGCGTCTTCGTGCCCGGAGTCGAGGGCATGGAACTCCGGGTGGAGGTGGCGGGGGACGCGATCGTCGCCGCCACCGTGGTGCTGCGCGACAGCGCGATCCAGCTGCAGGCCTTCGCCGCCCCCAAGAAGGAGGGCATCTGGGGCGAGGTCCGCGAGGAGATCGCCTCGGGCATCACCAAGCAGGGCGGGATCATCGACGAGGTCGAGGGCCCGCTCGGCTGGGAGCTGCGCGCCCAGGTCCCCGTACAGCTTCCCGACGGGAAGAACGGTGTTCAGCTGGTCCGCTTCGTCGGCGTCGACGGACCCCGGTGGTTCCTGCGCGGAGTGATCTCGGGCCAGGGTGCCGTGCAGCCGCAGGCCGCAGGACTCCTGGAGCAGATCTTCCGGGACACCGTGGTCGTCCGCGGCGAGGGCCCGATGGCCCCCCGCGACCCGATCGTCCTCAAGCTCCCCAACGACGCCCAGATGGTGCCCGAGGGCGTCCAGCAGGAGGACCAGGAGAGCTCCAAGTTCTCCGGCGGCATGGGCCAGCTCCAGCGCGGACCGGAGATCAGCGAGATCCGCTGAGAGCGGTCCGCGGAACGCGCGGATTCTTCAGGCCGGTGGGCCGTACCCCCTTCACCGGGGTGCGGCCCACCGGCCTTTTCGTGTGGCGTCCGGCCCGCGTCCGCAGATGCCTTTCGGCGTGCGGTTACTCGTGTCCGCCGCGGGGCGGCCGGATGCCGTCAGGGGCGCGTATCGGCGCCGTATGGGCGCCGTCAAGGGAGCGCCCCCGCACGTATGGAAGACATCAACGGTGGCCTGAAAGGCTCTGGCCGGAGGTTTGCTCAGGGGGTCCGAGAAACCGAACCTCATCTAGGAGCACACGATGGCCGACGTGGCCTTCGTCGTCACCACGATCGCGGTCTTCGCGCTGGTGGCCCTCATCGCCAGGGGGGTGGCGAAGCTGTGACTGCCGAGAACATCGTCGGCCTCGTCGTGGCCGTCGCCCTGCTGGGCTACCTCGTCCTCGCCCTTCTGTACCCGGAGAGGTTCTAGCCCGACATGAGTCCCCTCTTCGCCGGTGTGCTCCAGGTGCTCGCGCTGATCGTCGCGCTGGGCCTGGCCTACCGTCCCCTCGGCGACCACATGGCACGCGTCTACACCTCCGACAAGCATCTGCGTGTCGAGAAGTGGATGTACCGGGCCATCGGCGCCGACCCCGGCACCCAGATGCGCTGGCCCGCCTATCTGCGCGGCGTCCTCGCCTTCTCCGCGGTGAGCCTGCTCTTCCTCTACCTGCTCCAGCGGGTGCAGGGCAGCCTGCCCGGTTCCCTCGGCTTCGTCTCGATCGACCCGGACCAGGCGTTCAACACGGCGGCGTCCTTCGTCGCCAACACCAACTGGCAGTCGTACTACGGCGAGCAGGCCATGGGCCACGTCGTGCAGACCGGCGGCCTCGCGGTGCAGAACTTCGTCTCCGCCGCCGTCGGCATGGCCGTCGCGGTCGCCCTCGTACGAGGCTTCGCCCGGTCCCGCACCGGTGAGCTCGGCAACTTCTGGTCCGACCTGGTGCGCGGCACGGTCCGCATCCTGCTGCCCATCGCGGTGCTCGGCGCGCTGATCCTGGTCGCCTGTGGCGCGATCCAGAACTTCTCCGGCATCCACGAGGTCGGCCAGTTCATGGGCGGCTCGCAGCAGTGGAACGGCGGCGCGGTCGCCTCGCAGGAGGTCATCAAGGAGCTGGGCACCAACGGCGGCGGCTACTTCAACGCCAACTCCGCCCACCCCTTCGAGAACCCCGACGGCTTCACCAACCTCTTCGAAGCCTTCCTGATCCTCGTCATCCCCTTCGCGCTGACCCGCACCTTCGGCCGCATGGTCGGCTCGCTCAAGCAGGGCTACGCGATCCTCGGCACGATGGCCGTCATCTGGGTCGGCTTCATCGCCCTGATGATGTGGACCGAGTTCGCCCACCACGGCCCCGCGTTCGATATCGCGGGCGGAGCGATGGAGGGCAAGGAGAATCGATTCGGCGTCGCCGGGTCCTCGATCTTCGCCGTCACCACCACGCTCACCTCCACCGGTGCGGTCGACTCGTTCCACTCCTCGTACACCGGCTTCGGCGGCGGCATCACCATGCTGGGCATGCAGCTCGGCGAGATCGCGCCCGGTGGGGTCGGCTCAGGCCTCTACGGCATGCTGATCATGGCGATCATCGCGGTCTTCCTGGCCGGCCTGATGGTCGGGCGCACGCCGGAGTACCTGGGCAAGAAGATCGGCACCCGCGAGATCAAGCTCGCGGCCTGCTACATCCTGGTCGTCCCCGCCCTGGTGCTCGGCTTCACGGCCGTGGCGATGGCGCTGCCCACCCCGGGCAACTCCATGACCAACACGGGTGCGCACGGCTTCTCCGAGATCCTGTACGCCTACACCTCCGGCGCGAACAACAACGGCTCCGCCTTCGCGGGGCTCAACGCCGACACCCAGTGGTTCAACACCACCATCGGGCTCGCGATGCTCCTCGGACGGTTCGTCCCGATGGTCTTCGTGCTGGCCCTGGCCGGCTCGCTGGCCGAGCAGAAGCCCGTACCGGAGACCACCGGCACCCTCAGCACCCACAAGCCGCTCTTCAGCGGGCTGCTGGTCGGCGCCATCATGATCGTCACCGGTCTGACCTACTTCCCCGCCCTCGCTCTGGGCCCGCTCGCCGAGGGGCTGGCGTCATGACCACACGAACCACGCAAGAGGACACCATGTCCACCCCCGTCCAGCCGCCCGCACCGCACGGGGACGGGCCGACCGACCCGAAACCTGCCGCCGCCCGCGTCGGCGGAGGATTCTTCGACCCGAAGCAGCTGCTCACCTCCTTCCCGGAGGCGGTCCGCAAGCTCGACCCCCGGGTGATGGTCAAGTCCCCGGTCATGTTCGTGGTGCTGGTCGGCTCGGTCTTCACGACCGTGCTCGCGGCCACGGACCCCACCGACTGGTTCGGCTGGGCGATCGCCCTCTGGCTGTGGCTGACGACGATCTTCGCCAACCTGGCCGAGGCGGTGGCCGAGGGCCGCGGCAAGGCGCAGGCCGACACCCTGCGCAAGGCCAAGACCGACACGGTCGCCCGCCGGCTGAACGGCTCGCGCGAGGAGAGCGTCCCCGGCACCGAACTGCGCATCGGCGACCTGGTCGTCTGCGAGGCCGGGGACGTCATCCCCGGCGACGGTGACGTCGTCGAGGGCGTGGCGTCGGTCGACGAGTCCGCGATCACG
>NZ_JBSFVR010000198.1:0-13237 GCF_053592415.1 Streptomyces sp. NPDC002690
GCCCCCGCCCGGCGCCCGCTCCGCGCCCGCGTCCGCACCGGACGGCCCGCCCTCCTCGCGGTCACCCTCTTCCTCTGCGTACGGGCGCTCTCGCTCGCCGCCCTGGCCGTCCGCGCCGCCGCGACCGGCAAGAGCCCGCGCGTGCTCCTCTCGGAGCGCTGGGACTCCCTCTGGTACACCCGGGTCGCCGAACACGGCTACGCCTTCACCCTGAACGCACCCGACGGCCGCTCCCTGTCGAGCATGGCCTTCTTCCCCCTGCTCCCCTGGCTGGAGCGGGGCACCCGCGCGGTGACGGGCCTGAGCCTGCCCGCCGCCGGACTCCTGGTCACCGCCCTCGCCTCGGTCCTCGCGGCCTGGGCCGTCCACCTCGTGGTGCGGCACTCGTACGGCGACCGGGCCGGGATCGTCTGCGTGGTGCTGTGGGCGGCCGTACCGGTCGGCATCGTCCAGTCGATGGCGTACAGCGAAGCCCTCTTCACCGCCCTCGCCGCCTGGGGGCTGCTCTGCGTGCTGCGCGAGAGGTGGCTGGCCGCAGGCGTCCTGGCGAGCCTCGCGGGACTGACCCGGCCGGTCGGACTCGCCGTCACCGCCGCCCTGTTCCTCGCGGTCTGGCTCCGCCACCGCCCCGGAACCGGCACCGCCGCCCCGGCCCGTACGCGAGCCGTGCTCGGCTGCTTGGTCGCACCGGTCGGGGCCGCCGCGTACATCCTCTGGGTGGGCTCCCGGCGCGGGCACCTGCTGGGCTACCTCGACGTTCAGGACGAGTGGGGCAATGGCTTCGACGGCGGCTGGGCCTTCGCCCGCTTCCTGACCGGCGGCTCCACCGCGCTCGCCGTGCTCGCCCTCGCCACCCTGCTGCTCCTCGCGTACTGGCCCCACCACATCGGCGCCAAGCAGCTCCAACCCCCGCCGCTGATCGCCTACTCGGCCCTCGTCACCCTGCTCGCCATCGGCGCCTCGGGCTACTTCGGCTCCAAGCCCCGCCTGCTCCTTCCGGCGTTCCCGCTCCTGATCCCCCTCGCGGTGGTCCTCGCGAGGCGCCGCCCCGCCCTCGCCTGGACCGCCCTCACCGCCCTGACCACCGCCTCCGCGGTGTACGGCGCGTACTGGCTCACGGGGTCGGGCCCGCCGTGAGCGGTGGAGGCCGGAGCCGTCCGCAGGGGTTCGGAGGGGCGAAGCCGGCCGGATTCGAACCGGCGTCCTCACGATTTTGGAGACCGCGCGCGACGACCTCTGCGCTACGGCTCCGCCCGCCGGAAGCATAGGGCTCTGCGGGCGCCGCCGGCAGGGCCAAGCTCAGAAGGCCCTCAAGGCTTTCCGCTTCGGCCTCCACGAGCGCGGGCGGGATGAGACGTTCGTTCTCCCACGCCGTACGGCACACGGCCGCGCGGCGGACGACTGCCCACCGGCAGCGGAGGAGACCGACATGCTGGCAGCACTGCGCCCCGGCGAAGTGATCGTGATCGTCCTCACCTTCATCGTTCTCGTGGGCCTCGGGGTCGTCACCCTCCGGCGGCTCGGAGGCCGCAGGAGGTAGCCGCCTCAGGGTCCCGACGGGCGCGGGGAAGAACCACCGCCACCGTCCTTCCGGCATCCGCACGCCCCGTGGCCCGTGTCACCGGCAGGAGCGCCGGACGGGCGTACGGACGGACGAGCCCCACGACGGTGGACCAGGCATTCGAGACGCGTACCCCGTAGTTCCATGTGCGCTTCGAGAAGCCTCACCGCCATGTCGTGGCCCGACTGGAAGGCCAGGTGGTACGGGGTCAGGCCCTCTCGCGAGGGCTTCGCGGGGTCCGCGCCGTACGCCAGCAGTACGGCGGTGCAGGCCGCGTCCAGCGGATCACCGGTCTGCGCCGAACCGTCCCGCTCGCCTTCGATGGCCCGGAGCAGCGGGGTCCAGCCGTTGTGGCCGTCGTACTGATCCGGGTCGTGGCCGGCGTGCAGGAGCCGGGTCAGCTCCGCCAAGTCGTCCTGCTCCACCGCGAGGTGGACGGGCGACATCTCGTACGGGTCCGCGTCGTCGGTCACGGCGCGATCCAACCAGGCCGGGTCCGCCTCGTCGCGGGCGGGTCCGGAGGACCGCGGGACCGGTGCGGAAAGACGGTCACCGGTGGCCACCGGCCATGTTGAAGGCCCCCGACCGATGTACCCGGTCGGGGGCCTTCAACCTGCGCGGTGGGTGTGGGATTTGAACCCACGGTGACATCGCTGCCACGACGGTTTTCAAGAGAGTGCTGCGGTTACAGCGACCTCACCATGGCTGACCTGCTGTTACATCTAGATGCGGCCCTACACGAGATCCCCCGGCCCGCATGGCCCATGGCGGCCTAAGTTTGAGGCGGGATCGTAAAACTCCTCAGAACCCTGGAGTCCAAAGTTGGCCACCACTACGACGCACCTCCCGTAGCGGTTTCCCGCCCCCTACTTCATGGCGCTGCGTGACGTTCTCCCGATTCACGGACATTCGTCACCAAGCTCCGTGGGTCGCAACCCACCGACGGCTGCCACTGAGACTGCTGCCCCACACGATCCGCCCGTACATAAAGAACGAACAGGCGAGCAAGAGCTGAACTCAGACGTTGCCTCACACCTCAGTTCACGGACCGCCCATTTTGCCGCGATGCAGTGAGAAGGGCTCGATTCCAAGCTATCAACTGTTGCACAATCTCCTGCGCACGGCGACCACCGGCAGCGCCGCAGAAGGGCAACACCAGGACGGCTGGCACCACTGCGAGGCTGATCAACAACAGAGGCAGACCACCGAGTGCGACGACGGCGATGCGCTGAGCGCCACTTCCAACAGGCAGCATTGATGTCCAGTTTTCCACTCTCTCACGGCTCCTTCGTAGCAGACTGGGTGCTGATCAGGTGGTCAACATGTACGCCCACCCGCTGAGTTGTGGTAGCGGCAACCGTTGCCAACTAGGTCGCACTCAAAGTTGCCAAGAAAGTGAGCACCAGTGACTGAAGTTTCCAGGTCAGCGGCTCGACGCACGGAAGTAGAGGTGAGCCGCATCTCAGAGGTTGCAGCTCTCGCAACGGAGTTGACGACCCTGTTCAACGCCCTCGACATCCCTCAGCAGCAGTACGCCGTACGCATCTCGACGGACAAAAGCACTGTATCGAGATTCCTAAACGGCAGGCGAGTCGCTACGCAAGATTTCATTGATCGACTCTTGACAGAGGTGGAACGTCATCGCAAAACTGCAGTAACCGGCGAAACTCGCGACCGAATTCGATCAATGAGGCTGGCCGCCCTGAAGATGACAGACCCTGGATCATTTCAGCTCGAATTCCTACGCGACGAACTCGATAGATCTCATCGCACAATCAAGCAGCTCAATCGCCAGCAACAAGCCTTGGAATTGCTACTCGACGACAGGGAAGCGAAAGCAGACGAAGCGCGTCACGAAATGCAAGAACTGAGAAGTGACTGGATATCAGAGCGAAAGCATAACCAAAAGACAGAGGCAGAACTCTCCAAAAGAAACGCCCAAATGAGCAGCGAACAGGAACGGCTCCGAGCGGAAATCAAGGAGCTGAAAAAACAACTGTCCGAACTGACACACCTCAGGCATGACGCCGAACAAAGGTGCGCACAACTAGAAGAACGCCTGTTTGAGGTTGAAAGGCAACTGGCCACCCACCTAGAGATCGACGACCAAAGCTTTTCATTTACGCCGAAAGAAGTGGCAGACGAGATACTACAGAGCTACGGCGAACAGCGATTCCATGACGCAGCTCGCACACTTTCTCTGGCGGCGGCCCACTTTTCTGCAGCCGACGTTGTCGAATTATGGCAGATAATCGTTGAGATGCGACGCTATTTTGATGCAGAATCGCTAGTTCGGGATGCCATCCGATTCAAATCTGTCGAGCTGAGCGCCGCTATCGTCGAAGATCTACTCACGCAAGAAACCTGGCCGCCTGCACAATTTCGCACACGCGAACTTGGCGCCAGCTTGGCGTATTCCAAGTCTTCTGCGGAGCTAGGGTATCTTTATGATCGCTGGAAAGGAGGCGGTCCGGTTTTCGGAGTGCTCCGCTTCGCCTTTACCTTGTGGAGCGAGTCGGCAGATATCCGACTCACCTTCCCTCGTCTTTGCCAGCTGAAAGATGATGGCGATACGGTAATCATGGTAAGAATGTTGCATACACTAGGACAGCGCAGCGTAACAGACGTAGTCGATTTGGCCGATCTGCTAATTGATCGAGACATGAATGCCGAATGTCACACATTGTTCTATAGATGGTATACGGGTCTTGCGATCAAAGATCGCGCCTCGTCCATAGAGGAGTGGCAAAGGGCCGCTCGCCAGACCAAAAACTCGGGAATTCTCAAAGTTCTCCCGACTCAGGTCGTACAACCACGCTTTCACTGATACAGCTGATCTAATCCTCAGCCGCTCCCCTGGGCGCCCGTCAAGGTGCCAACATTGGGGCAGCTGGTGAACCCTTCGGAACACAGAAGCGAGTCAGGAGCTTTGAAGTTGTACACCTGGACTCGATCTTCCGTGATGTGCCACCGACGGACTCGGTAGCCCATTTCGTTGCCGGTGACTGTGGTTGTGCAGGCGATGGCCCAAGTGCCATGCCGAGTGAACGCCGGGTTCCACTACTCCGGGATGAAAGGTTCTTTTGCGGGGATGGGTGAATCTGCTGGTCAGCCCGGGTTCGGGAGCGCGTCGAGAGCCTTGATGGCGTCCGTGATGACGTTCGTCCAGGGCCAGTCGCGTGCGCTCCGGCGTGCTGGCGCAGAAACTCCATGCCAGCGAATGCGTTAGCCATGAGACTGGGAAGCTGCTGATGGTCAAAAATTTCCCACCCGTCCCGATCTTTCCCGGCTAGGCGTCCACACCAAGCCTTCCTACAGCGTCTCGGCCAGCGAACGGGCGTACGAAAGAGCGTCTTCCTGAGTGGGTGTATCAACACTCCGACTGCGCGATAGAGCTCCCGATCATCGCTGTCCAGGCGGGAGAGCGCATCCGTTTTGGGAAGCTGCAGGAGAATGATGCCATGGCAGAGGAGTACCGCGTAGGAATCGTGTGCACCGACAAGGGCCAGCACCCACGGGTCCGCTTGACCATGGCATGCCGTGAACCCGACGGTAGTCACGGCATGGCCCACGCCTTTCGCGACTTTGCACCGCCGATGAGCGACGCAGAGCCGCGAACTGCGGTTGGTCATAACTCTTACGTGTTCAGATGTCCATCTTGCCCTCATATACACCAGGTTGAAGCTAAGCAACGGGGGAATTCATCAATCGCCTGGTTGCCGCGGGTCTCGAAGAACTGGATTTCTCGTTGCTACCGTGAGGTCGCTGCTGTACATGGGCAGCCCCTGGGCGAGGACGGGGTTACTTTCCAGCCACTCTCGTGGCAGTCGTGGCAAGCCCGCTCATCCGGTGGGTAGCTTCAAGCTGCCCGGCTTCCTCCTCGACATCCTCGCCAACCTGGCTGCAGCACGGTCACAACCGTCTGCATTCTCGCGAGTCGAAACGCACTCGCCCGGAGGCGGGGGCGCCACAACCAGGAGGACAACAGCGACTCCTGCTAATTCGGTGATGGTCAGCCCCCTCCACCAGTGAGTGGCGTCTTGGCATCAACAGCCCTCGTCCGACGCATCGGACGAGGGCTGTTCCTGGCATTCCTCCTATGGCACTACTGGCGCTGCTCATCGCTCCAGCCCTCCGCGCATCCCGCACCATATTCGTCACCATGACGCGAATTTGCGTGAACGTAGGCGCCGTTCAACCTGACTCTGCGATGCTGGAGGCCGATCGAGAGGGGCCGCAAATATGCAGTGGAAGATCCACGGGGAACGTCCGATCTATGAGAACCCATGGGTGAACCTGTGGCTCACCGACATCGAAACGCCGGACGGGCACCGCTGGGAACACCACGTCGTCAAGCTCCGCCACCTGGCCGTGGCCGCTGTGATCAACGACCGCCAAGAGGTCCTGATGATGTGGCGCCACCGCTTCATCACGGACGCATGGGCCTGGGAGCTGCCCATGGGCCTGGTCGAAGCGGACGAGACGCCCGGCGAGGCCGCCGCCCGTGAAGTCCTCGAAGAGACTGGCTGGCGTCCCGGCCCGATGAAGCCGCTGATCTACGCCGAACCGGCGAACGGCATCACCGACTCCCAGCACCACCTGTTCCGCGCCGACGGCGCCACGTACGACGGGCCACCCACCGAGAAGAACGAGTCGGACCGGATCGAGTGGATCCCGCTGGCGAACATCCGGGACATGATCGACCGCCGCGAGATCGTCAGCAGCGGCTCCCTGGTCGGCCTCCTCTACGTCCTGATGGACGAAGGGGTTCGCTGACCCTGCGGGGGAAGCATCGCTCGTAGGCGTGCCTCGAAGGCAACCGCGGCCGGCACCTCGCGATGCGGCGCAAGCTGCTCGTAGAACTCGCGAAGGTGCCCGGTCACCCGCTCGGACGACACGGCTGAGGCGGGCACCAGCGCCTCGATCGCCGTGTGGCACGCCTGGTCGAGCTTGCCCCGCTGGAGCTGCGTACGGGCCAACCAGAAGGCATGAAACGCCCTACCCCGCTGGTTCGCGGGGTCCTCCCGCTCCAGCGCATCCGCGATCAACGGTTCGGCGATCGCCGCCTCGCCAAGACGGCCGTGCGCGATGCCCGTGTCCACGATGAGCTTCGGCTCGTCGAAGTACGTCACCCATGCCGGGTCCGGGTCGTCCGCCTTGATCCGGTCGTAGTGACTGTGGGCCTCGGAGATCGCGGTGTGGGTCGCTGTCCGGTCACCCAAGGTCGCGTGGGCGAACGCCTCACGCATGGCCAGCATGGCCCGAACTCTCGACGTCGTACCCGTGTCCGCTCGGGCCTGGTCCTGGGCAGCAGACGCCAGTGCAAGCGCGTCCGCCGGCTTGTCCTGGTAAGTCGCTTGCAGGCTCATGCAGGCCAGGACGTTGGCCATGAAGGGATGGTCGTCAATCTCCCTGGCCAGTTGCAGAGCCTCCCAGAAGTACGCGCGAGCCTGGTGGTACTGCCGGGCATCGAAGTACGTCCACCCTGTCAACCGCGCCAGCTCCGCCGCGATGCCGTACAGGCCGTGCTGGATCGGCGTGGGCCGCTGGTCCTTCAGCAGCCCTTCGACATATCGCAGCTGGCCGACGACAGCAGGTCGAAGCGTCTCGCCCCCGTGTTCGTCGTCGCGACGCCAGTAGTCCTCGATCGAGGAACGCAAAGCGTGCAGTGTGGATGGGCTCGGGTTGGCCCCGGCGGCCAAGGCCAGGATGCTGTCCACCTCCACACCCGGTAAGGCGCTGAGGAGCTTCGGCTCAACGACCACGTGACTGAACTCCGGCCGTTCCCGCTCTGCCACGGCCAAGACAGCCGGCGTCTCCCACGTGCGGCGGGCAAGCCCGAGCATGTGCCCCGGGATGCGCAATCCATCGGCGATCCGCTCGATCACTTCCATGTGGAGGAGCTGCCGCTGGCCCGCGATCACCTCACCCACTCGGCTCGGCGTCAGTTCGCACTGCCGCGCAATCATCGACGGGTAGATGCCTGCCCGAGTCTTGACCAGGCGAAAGACCCTCGCAAAGTCGCGCACGCGGCACGCGTCGATCATCTCGGGATCGGTGAGCAGACTTACTGGTAATTCCTTCGTACGACGTGTCTCGGGCATCGGGCACGCTCCGGAGGAAGACTACGTATCGCTTCAAAGTCTCAACCGACCGTGATGTTATCCAAGTTGGGTAATCCGCTGGGCCTTTCTGACTCTTCGTCCTGATCGCGATCCTTCTGGACATGGCGAAGCGACCGAGGACGACCGCCTTGAACGATTCGGCGGGCACTCCTGACACAGAGCGAACGGCCCTCAGGGCAACCCCTGACCCGGGCCCAGAGCCCCGCGTCCTGATGAGCATCCGGGTATCGCGGGACTCGGGCCGGACATGGTCGCCGCGCTCGCGGGTCCTGGAAGGCGACCCGTTCGACATCCTCTCCAACCCCGGCCGCTACCCACCGTGCGAATGCCCCCGCTGCGGCGGTACCGCGTCGTCGGTCCGTGCCCTTCAGCCGGCATCCATCGCGCCGAGGTCGGCGTAGTGGCCGCCTTCCGACGTTGAAAGCTCCCTTGGAACGGGATTCCCGGGTACGTGGTCGAGCTCCGCGGGGCTGGCGTCAACAGCTCGCCGTGCTCCTCTACGCCGCCGTCGTCACCGTCCTGGTGGTCACCCTGGCCATCGCTGGTGATCCCGGCCGCTGACCGGCAACCGGCTTCCGGCACGAATCCCGCCTTCGCTCGATCCGTGGCCTCGCGCCACCCCCGTCTCCTCACCGGCCCGGGAACAAAGGGCTGGTGAGGCGCGCCCCATCGGGGCTGGGCCGGCATCCGTCGGCTCTGGACTTCCAGGAAATGGAGACACACATGGAAGCGCAGAAGGAAGACCTGCTGATCGGCGTCGAGAGCCTGATCAAGGTCCAGGACCGCTTCACCGCTGCGGCGGCGGAGTCCGACTCCACCGGCACCTCCGCGGGCGACGACGGCGAGAACCGCGACGGCCTGAACCTCCCGCAGGAATAGCCCCGAAAGTACGCCACAGCACCACCCGGGGGCCTGCCGCCCACGGCGGGCCCCCGGCCTGCACCCGCCACGACGCCGACCGGAGGAACACGTGGACCACCACTTCGTCACCGCAATGGAGAAAGCCCTCGGCTGGGACGGACCCGGCGCACTCGGATCCGCTTTCGCCCGGGGAACGATCGAGGACCTCGATCTGCTCGATCGCCTGCTCAACCCCACGAAGCTGCTGGACCTGGTGATGCGCCGCAGCGTCACCACGCCCCAATTCCGCATCTTCCAGGACGGGGCCGAACTGCACCCCGGCCGCTACATCCACCCATCCGTCACCCGGCGGGGACAGGCCATCCCCATGGCCGACATGCGCCGGGTCGGGGGGCTCATGCGCGAGGGCTGCACCATGGTCCTGGACGAGGTCGACTTTTTCGATCCGTCCATGGAGGCCACCTGCCGTGCGCTCCAGTGGTGGGCCCGCGAGCTGGTGCAGGTGAACGCCTACCTGACCACCCAGGACGCCAGCGGCTTCAAGCTCCACTGGGACGACCACGACACCGTGATCGTCCAGCTCGCCGGCCGCAAGAGCTGGGAAGTCCGCGGTACCTCACGCAACGTTCCGATGTACCGCGACTCCGCCCCCAATGGCGAGCCCAGCGAGGAAATCGTGTGGCAGGGCGTCATGGAGCCCGGCGACGTGATGCACATCCCGCGCGGCTTCTGGCACCAGGCCACGCGCGACGACCAAGGCGACGGCTACAGCCTGCACGCCACCTTCGGCATCGTAAAGCGCGTCGGCGTGAACTGGCTGGCCTGGCTCGCCGACCAGGCCCGCACGCAGGACCTGTTCCGGTACGACCTGGACCGCTGGAACTCCCCCGGCCAGTGGGAGGGACAGCAGCAGCTTCTGGTCGACGCCGTCGCCGAGATGACTACGAAACTGACTCCGCAGGACTTCCTCGACGCCCGCGAGCGGGAACGCCTGGCCGCCCGGCATGTCCCGGCCACCGGCCTTTTCGGCAAGCCCGCGGCCGTCGTGTGCGTCACCGACTTCGAGCCCGTGATCGAACAGCACCACGACACCGTGGACGTGCTCGCCGCAGGCAAGAAGCTCACGTTCGCCGGCAAGACGTCCCCCGCCCTCGCCCTGCTGCTGAGCGGCCACCCCGTCGACATCGCCGACGCCACCGAGAAGACCGGCCTGGACGTGGAACAGCTCGCCGAGATCCTGGTGAAGGAGGAACTGTGCACGGAGCTGACCCCCGCCTTGTCCTCGGCCTACACCGGTCTCGTCACCACCGCGACATCCTGACGGCCGCACTCGACCTCGGCGTCACCGCTCTGGACACTGCGGCTCCCTACCTCGGATTCCGCTCTCAGGCGGTATTGGCCGAGACGGCTGCCGATCTACTGCCGAGGTTCACCCTCTCCACGAAGGTCGGCTTCTTCCCGAGCGCCGGAGGTGCTGAGCACTCCCTCGATCCAGTCCGGCTGCGACTGGCCGTCGAGCGGGCGGCCACCGAACTCGGCAGGGAACCTGACACCGTGTTCCTCCACAACCCCGAACGGAGCCTTGCGAGCCTATCCCCTGCCGATGGCCACGCCCTCCTCGGCAATGCCTGCACCGCGCTGGCCGATGCCGCCCGCGACGGCCTGTGCCGCGCTTGGGGTGTGGCCTCCTGGGATACGCAGTCGCTCGGCATGGTTCGCGTGGAGGACCTTCCGTCTCCGGACGTCCTCATGGTCCGGGCCGGTCTCCTCGTGGGCATCGACCTCCTCGACGCCACCGCCGTCCTGCGCACCGCCTGGCAGGCGGGCGAGACCTGGGGCATGAGCCCCTTCGGTGGCGGCTGCGGGAAGGTGTGGGAGGACTTCGACCCGCGCCCGTTCCTCCGACCGCCCCACGAGGGCTTGTCCCGAGTGCAGGCAGCGTTCCGGACCGCATTCCATCTGCCCAACGCCTCAGCGATGGCAGTCAGTACCGACGACCCCGGACACCTGGCCCAGTTGGTCCAGGCCCTGAGCGCGGAGGTAGAAACCGCCACTGTCAGTCAGTACCTACGCGCCCTCCATGGGCACCGTCAGAGCTGAAGCTCGGCCACCAGACGCTCGGCCTCCTTCCGTGCTGGCGCCAGCAGCGGATCCTCCTCGTAGGCGTAGGGTCCGACGATCTTCGACAGGAAGAACAGCGACATCAGCTTGCCGTCCCGGCTCTGGAAGTCCGCACGCCGCTCCTGCTGAACGCGGTCCGCGAGCCCCGGGACGGCAAGCGCGTTGCCCCACAGGGTCGCGGCGTCCAGGCCCCGGGGCGCCATGCCCCAGTCCTCCCAGTCGATGAGGGAGAACGCCGGCCCCATCACGTTGGCCCAGGTCAGATCCGCATGAGCCGGCGTCCACCGCTCGATCCTCGTATCAACCACTCCGGGGAAGACCGCCCCTAGGGTCTGGGTCACCCGCTCCTGCGTGATCGTCACCATGTCCGGCGTCGCGATCCGCGGTGTCTGCTGAGAGGCAAGCGCATCCAGCGAAGCGTTCAACGCTCCCCACCACGCGTCCGGCAAGCCCGGATCTTCAAGCACCAGGGCGCCCCTACCAACAGACGGCGATGGAATCAGCTCCAGCTCATCCGCGCGCCACATCACCGGCTCGCCCGGCTCACGCCATGCCAGGCCCTGATACCACTCGGGCATCGCGACCCCTTGCAGCACGGCAGCGGCCTCGGTGCCGTTCCAGCCCTGCGGGCCGATCCGCTCGAATCCCCGCCGCTCGATACGCACCCACGTGGCCCGGTCCGTACGGCCCCCCAAGGAACGGCGCTTGCGCACTAGCGCCTGCCGATCCAGTCGCACGTGCAGGGCTTCTTCCACGCGCTCCAGCACGTCTTCCACCGGCTGACGGCGCAGATCCACCTGGGCAGCAACGGGCAGGGATCCGTTCATCACGACCTCCTCGGCGAACGGATGACCGTAGCAGGAGCGGGCCCAGCGACACGCTTGGTCCGTCAACTCCGGACCCATCAACTTCTGCACATTTGTCGGCCGTTGCGAAAACGCCGCCCGTCTCGCCCAGGTCGGTGGCCTGAGCGGCTTTGGACCGGTGTCGTGTTCGGTTTGGGATCAAGCATGTTCACGGGCTCCCCGGATTTGTCCGACGCGGGCCCCGAAGCGAACAGGTGGGTAAAGCCGCGGCGGCCGGGCGGCCGGCCTCGGCTACGTGTGCGTGGACAGCAACCCCAGAGCACACGAACGAAGGGGCGCCCCTGATGAGGAGCGCCCCTTCTGGTCAGCGCGTTCGCTGCTCCGCTGCGGTGGGTGTGGGATTTGAACCCACGGTGACATCGCTGCCACGACGGTTTTCAAGACCGTTCCCTTAGGCCGCTCGGGCAACCCACCCCGTTCCCCGTGCGACGGTTCGCCGCCGGGGAACGGCCTACAGCCTAGCCGGTCAGCTGTCGCCCTTGCGCTCGCCCAGGGTGAGTTCGACGGTGGACTCCTTGCCGTCGCGCTCGTACGTCAGGGTGACCCGGTCGCCCGGCTTGTGGGTCCAGATCTCACCGATCAGGGTCGGGCCGCTGTCGACCGGGGTGTCGTTGAACTTGGTGATGACGTCGCCCGCCTTCAGGCCCGCCTTGGCGGCCGGCCCGTCCGCGGCCACGGCCGAGGTGCCGGAGGAGCCCTGGTCGGAGATGACCGCGCCGTCGCCGTTCTCCGCCATGGTGACCGTCGCGCCGATGACCGGGTAGACGGGCTGGCCGGTCTTGATGAGCTGCTCGGCGACGTTCTTCGCCTGGTTGATCGGGATGGCGAAGCCGAGGCCGATGGAACCGGCCTGGGTCTGGGCGCTGCTGCCGGTCGACTGGATGGCGGAGTTGATGCCGATGACCGCGCCGGTGGCGTCGAGCAGCGGGCCGCCCGAGTTGCCCGGGTTGATCGAGGCGTCCGTCTGCAGGGCGCTCATGTAGGAGCTGCTGCTCGAGGAGGAACCGTCGCTGGAGGCGACCGGGCGGTTCTTGGCGCTGATGATGCCGGTCGTGACCGTGTTGGACAGGCCGAACGGGGCGCCGATCGCGATGGTCGAGTCGCCGACCGCCACGTTGTCGGAGTTGCCGAGGGCCAGCGGGTTCAGGCCGGACGGGGCGTTCTTCAGCTTGATGACGGCGACGTCGTAGCCCTCGGCGCGGCCGACCACCTCGGCTTCGTACTTCTTGCCGTTGGAGAAGGTCGCGGTCAGCTTGCCGCTCTCCGCCGCGGAGGCCACCACGTGGTTGTTGGTGAGGATGTGGCCTTCCTTGTCGTACACGAAGCCGGTGCCCGTGCCGCCCTCGCCGTCGCCGTTCTCGGCGTCGATCGTGACCACGCTGGGAAGCGACTTGGCGGCCACTCCCGCCACGGTGCCGTCGGCGCGCTTGAGCGCCTTCGGGCTGTCGGAGGCGCTGATCGTCGTCGAACCGCCGGAGCCGTCGTCGTTGCTGTCGGCGGCCCAGAAGCCGAGCGCGCCACCGATACCGCCGGCGACGAGCGCCGTCGCGGCGACCAGTGCGACGAATCCGCCCGCCCGGCGCTTGCCGGGGCCCTTGGGGGCCTGCTCGGCGGAGGCACCCCAGACGGCGCCGCCGTTGCCGTCGCCACCGCTGTCGCCGGCCATGGCGTACGCCGGGACGGCCGGCGGGGCCGGGGGCGGC
>NZ_JBSFVR010000199.1:0-13103 GCF_053592415.1 Streptomyces sp. NPDC002690
GGCCGGCGGCCCGCCGGTGGGCGGCGAGCGCGTCGAGGTAGCTGTTCGCGGCGGCGTAGGCGGCCTGGCCGGGGGCGTCGCAGAGCGCCGCGGTCGAGGAGAACAGGACGAACGCGGCCAGGTCGCGGTCGGCGGTGAGCTCGTGCAGGTGCCAGGCGGCGTCGGCCTTGGGGCGCAGCACCGCGGACAGCCGTTCCTCGGTGAGGTCGGCGATCAGGCCGTCGTCCAGCACGCCGGCGGCGTGGAAGACGGCGGTCAGCGGGTGGGCGGCGGGGATGGTGGCGAGCAGGGCGGCCAGGGCCTCGCGGTCGGCCGCGTCGCAGGCCTCGACGGTCACCGACGCACCGGCGCCGGCGAGTTCGGCGGCCAGCTCACGGGTGCCCGGGGTGTCGGGGCCGCGGCGTCCGAGCAGCAGCAGGTGGCGCACGCCGTGGTTGGCCACCAGGTGGCGGGCGAGTTCGGCTCCGATGCCGCCGGTGCCACCGGTGACCAGGACCGTGCCCTCGGGGTCGAACGCGGCCACGGCGGCGGTCGGGACGGCCTCGGCCGGGAGCAGGCCGGGGACCAGGACGCGGCCCTCGCGGATGGCGAGCTCGGGGCGGCCGGTGGCGACGGCGGCGGCCAGCAGGCGGTCGGAGGTGGGATCGGTGTCGACGTCGGCCAGGACGAGGCGACCGGGGTGCTCGGCCTGCGCGGCACGGATCAGGCCCCACAGGGTCGCGGTGGCCGGGTTCGGCGACTCGGTCGCGTCGGTGGCGACGGCGCCCCGGGTCGCCACGACCAGGGTGGTCGTCGCGGCGGCGGGGTCGGCGAGCCGGGCCTGGACGGCCGACAGGACCTGGCCGGCGACGGTGCGGGCCGCGGCCGGGGAGGGGTCTTCGGCGAGCGGGGCGCGGTAGACGACCGCGGCGGCGTCGGCGGTTCCGGAGTTCCACTCCGGCAGCACCGCCTGCCCGGCGTCGACGGCGACCGGCTGCCAGCGCACCTCGTACAGCGGCCCATGGCCCGCGGCGCCGGCGGAGCGGAGCCGGTCGGCCGGAACTGGCCGCACCAGGTAGGAGGAGACCGTGGCGAGCGGCGCGCCGCTCGGGTCGAACAGCGACAGAGTGGCCTGGTCCGCGGTGTCGGAGGTGAGACGCACCCGGGCGGCGGTCGCTCCGGACGCGGCCAGACCGACCCCGGCCCAGGCGAACGGCAACCGGATCCGGTCGTCCGCGGCCGGGCCCCACACGAAGTCGGTGGCGTGCAGCGCCGCGTCGAGCAGCGCCGGGTGAATCCCGTACGCGCGCGCGTCCACCCCGTCCGGCAGCGCGATCTCGGCGAACACGTCCGTGCCGCGCCGCCACACCGCGTGCAGTCCCTGGAAGGCGGGGCCGTACTCGTAGCCCTGCCGGCTCAGTTCCTGGTAGACGGCGGTGACATCGACCGGCGTCGCGCCGGCCGGCGGCCATTCGGTCGCGTCGGAGGCACTGGTTGCCACGGCGGCGGTCAGCGTCCCTTCGGCGTGCCGGGTCCACGTGGCCTGGTCGGGGGCGTCTTCGCGGCGCGCGTACACCCCGACGGTGCGGGCCCCGCCGTCGTCGGCCGGCCCGACCCGGACCTGGAGGGCGACCGCCCCGGTTTCGGGCAGCACCAGCGGGGCGGCCATGGTCAGGTCCGCCACGGCCGGGCAGCCGGCGTGTTCGCCGGCCAGCAGCGCGAGTTCGACGAAGGCGGTGCCGGGCAGCAGGGCGACGCCGTCCATCACGTGGTCGGCCAGCCAGGGCTGCGCGGCGCGGGAGACCCGGCCGGTCAGCAGCAGGCCGTCGTCGCCGGCGGTACGGATCACGGCGCCGATCAGCGGGTGCGCGACCGCGCTCTGCCCCAGCGTCTCGGCGAAGGCCGCGGGGCGGGCCGCGGGCAGCCAGAACCGGCGGCGCTGGAACGGGTAGCGCGGCAGCTCGACGGGACGCACCGGTTGCCCGGCGGCGAAGGCCCGCTGGTCGGCGGCAGCGCCGCGCGCGATCGCGGTCGCCACGGAGTCCGCGAGGGTGCGGTGCTCGTCGCGCTCCCGGCGCAGTGTCGGCAGGAAGACCCCGGAGGCGAGGTCCGGGCCCAGCGCCGTCAGTGCCGTGTCCGGGCCGAGTTCCAGGTACGTGGCTACGCCGCGGCCGGCCAGAGCGCGCACGGCGTCGCTGAACAGCACCGGGCTGCTGACGTGCCGCACCCAGTAGTCGGGCTCCGACAGCTCCAGCGCGGTGGCGGCCCGCCCGGTCACGGTCGAGACGATCGGGATCCGCGCCGGACGGTAGTCGACGGCCTTGGCGGCGCGCCGGAAGTCGTCGAGCATCGGCTCCATCAGCGGCGAGTGGAAGGCGTGGCTGACCCGCAGTGCCTTCACCCGGCGGCCCAGCGCGGCGAAATGCGCGGCGATCCGCTCCACGGGCTCCCGGGCGCCGGACACCACGACGGACCGGTCCCCGTTCACGGCGGCCAGGCCGGCCCTGTCGGCGACCTCGGCCAGCAGCGGCGCGAGCTCCTCGGGCGTGGCCTGCAGCACGGTCATCGCGCCGCCCTCGGGCAGTTCGGCCATCAGCCGGCCGCGGGCGCCGACCAGCAGCGCGGCGTCGGCCAGCGACAGGACGCCGGCGGCGTGCGCGGCGGCGAACTCGCCGACCGAGTGCCCGGCCAGCACGTCGGGGCGCAGGCCCCAGGACTCCAGCAGGCGGTAGAGGGCGACCTCGACGGCGAACAGGGCGGGCTGAGCGTAGTCGGTGCGGTCGATCAGGCGGGCGTCGGCGGAGTCGGGCTCGGCGAACAGGACGGCCCGCAGGGGCGTGTCCAGCTGCAGGCCGAGCTGGTCGGCGGCCTCGTCGAGGGCCTTGGCGAAGACCGGGTGGCGACGGCTCAGTTCTCGTCCGGCGCCGATCCGCTGGCTGCCCTGGCCGCTGAACAGGAAGGCCAGGGAGCCGCGTTCCTCGCCGCCGGTGAAGAGGTTCGCCGCCGGTTCGCCCGAGGCGGCGGCCCGCAGGCCACGCACCAACTCGTCGCGGTCCGCGGCGACCACGACGGCACAGTCGACCAGCGTGGCACGGGTGGTGGCCAGGGCGTGGACCAGGTCCACCGGCTCGGCGCCGGCCTCGACCACCGGGACCAGCGCCTGCGCGGCGGCGCGCAGCGCGGCAGCGCCGCGGGCGCTGACCACCACCGGTACCGGGCCGGCGGTGGACGAGGGGGCCGGGTCGGCCGACACGGGAACCGCGTCGTCGGCGTCCCCTTCCTCGAGGACCAGGTGCGCGTTGGTGCCGCTGATGCCGAACGAGGACACCGCGGCCCGGCGCGGACGCTCCGCACGCGGCCAGACCACCGGCTCGGTCAGCAACCGCACCTCGCCGGCCGACCAGTCGACGTGCGGCGACGGCGCGTCGATGTGCAGCGAGCGCGGCAGCAGCCCGTACCGCAGCGCCTGCACCATCTTGATCACGCTGGTGACGCCGGCCGCGGCCTGGGTGTGGCCGAGATTGGACTTCACCGAGCCCAGCCACAGCGGCCCGGCCTCGCCGCGGTCCCGGCCGTAGGTGGCGAGCAGTGCCTGCGCCTCGATCGGGTCGCCGAGCCTGGTGCCGGTGCCGTGCGCGTCCACCGCGTCGACGTCCGCCGTCGTCAGACCCGCGTCGGCCAGCGCCTGGCCGATCAGCCGCCGCTGCGCCTGGCCGCTGGGCGCGGTCAGGCCGTTCGAGGCGCCGTCCTGGTTGAGGGCGCTGCCGCGCACCAGGGCCAGTACCCGGTGCCCGTTGGCGCGGGCGTCCGACAGGCGTTCCAGCACCAGCAGGCCGACGCCCTCGGCGAAGCCGGTGCCGTCGGCGGCGGCCGCGAAGGGCTTGACCCGGCCGTCGGCGGCCAGCCGGGGCGCGGAGCAGCCGGAACGCACTCACCGGGTGTGGATCACCGACTCCATGGAGTCGGCCGACCCGCCGTAGGCAGTGAGTGTTTTCAGAGTGGCCACTGATCGGGTGACGGGGCGGTGTGGGTTCGGGGTGCGCGACGGACAGGGCTCCCGTGCCGTTGAGGGAGGTGTTCGACGTCTCAACTCAGCAGCACAGGAGCCCTGTTGGTTCCCTATCCTGCCGTACTCGACCTGTCTCACGCCTTGGTCGAGTGGGTCACGATGCTCATCGTCACCCGTGAAGGTGACCGCCGGTGCAAGCTTCCACCGCACCGGCGGGCGTTGATCGTACTGGTGTACCTGCGCCGCCACGAAACGCTGGCCCGTATCGCCGCGGCTTTCGGGATATCGGTCGGCACAGCCCATGACTACGTCACCGCGGTCACCGGCCTGCTCGCCGAGCAGGCACCCGGCCTGCTGAAGACGCTGCGCGCACACGATCCGGAGTCTGTTCTCCTGCACGGCACGCTCGCCGAGTGCGACCGCGTCGGTGACGGCAGGGCCGACTACTCGTCGAAACACAAGCGGCACGGGGTGAACGTGCAGGTCGTCACAGATCCCGGCGGGGAGATTCTCTGGCTGTCGCCGGCGCTGCCGGGCCGGACCCACGACCTGACTGCCGCCCGCACCCACCAGATCCTTCGGACCTGCGAACGCCAGGGCACCCCGATCCTCGCCAACATGGCCTATATCGGTGCCGGCGACTGGGTCACCACCGCCAAGCGCCGCCCGCCAGGCGGCGAACTCAACCCCACCGAGCAGACCGCGAACCGGGCCCTGCCCGCAGCCCGTGCACCCGTCGAACAAGGCATAGCACGACTGAAGTCCTGGCAGATCTTCCGCAGATCCCGCATCAGCCCCAACCGAATGAGCGTCATCGCCAGAGCCGTCCTCACCCTCGAGAGGCCACTCTGAAAACGCTCAGTGTCCGCATCCAGGACGCACACCGCTCCGACGGGCAACACGGACTCGTCGTACCAGCCCACAAACGAACCCTGGAACACACGCCGAACCACCTCAACCACCCACACCACCCCAACCACCACCAGCAGAAACCTCAGCCGAGCGCCTGTCGAGACTTCTGACCACAACATGATCGCTCAGATCGCAGTCCACTTCACTCAGCGTCTCCTAAGGCCGCGTAGCTCAGATCGTGCGCTGTCAGAGACGAGGGCTCCAGCCTCAGCCAGACCGTGCCCCGCACCGTTGGGTCGTCGCGCAGGTAGTGGACGAAGCGTGTGTCCCACCGGGACTCGTCCGAACCCAAATATCGGACCAGCTTACGGCGGCCACGGGCGACATCGAAGGGAACAAGTTCAGCACGCCCCCGAGCAATGACCTGACGGACAAGGCCAGTAGCGACGTCAACACACGTCCACGACAAGGGCGATCCGTGGTTCTGCGCTCACCCGGTGGAAGAGCTTGGTCCATGGCCCAGTCAGTATCCAGAAGGCACCCTCCTCCCACACGAACCACACGGGCCGCACGGTCGGCCCGTCAGTCGCCACGCGGGCGGTGAGTGGCTGACTGAGAAAAACATCAATGTCAAAGGGCGAAGAAGTCACGTCTCCATGGTCGTTCTCCGGTCTGCGACCGGACACCCCGACCTTTGGCCTACGTCCTTCAGGGCAAGTGGTGCCTGCCGACTCACCAGGATCGTCGCAACATACAAAGTGTTGCGACGATCCCTGGAATCCGCCGACGAACGATGTAACCGGCGGGTGCGCCTGCAAGGCCGGACGGCCCAACGGGCACTCGGGGTCTCCTCGGTGACCGTCGGCGCCGGGCCGGCGGGCCTGCTCAGGCCCGCCGGTCGGTACTGCGTACGCGATGCCTCAGCTGCCGCAGGCACAGCCCGCAGCCGTCGGCGCGGCCTCGGGCGTCTCCGGCTGACCGGCACAGCAGGCGTCGCCGCCGAGCGCGGCGCTCTTGCCGAGCTCGTCGGCGTCGGCCTTGACGACGTAAACCTCCCACGGCTCCTTGCCGGGGCCGTGGACCCAGACCTTGTCCTGGAGGGCATAGCAGCAGGAGGTGTCGTTCTCCTCAAAGGTCGCGAGCCCGGCGTCCTTGAGGCGGGTGGTGGCGGCCGTGACCTCGTCGGTGGTCTCCACCTCGACGCCGAGGTGGTCCAGGCGGGTCTCCTGTCCCGGCTCGCCCTCGATGAGGACGAGCTTGAGCGGCGGGGTGGTGATCGCGAAGTTCGCGTAGCCGGGGCGTCGCTTGGCGGGCTCGACGCCGAACAGCTTGGAGTAGAAGGTGACCGACGCTTCGAGGTCGGCGACGTTGAGCGCGAGCTGGGCACGGGACATGGCGGTCTCCCCGGATCGGTTGTATCGATGCCTGTCGATTTAACCTTGCATCTTGGATCGAAGAACGTCAACATAGAAGCATGTCGAAACAAGAGTTTGTGGTGCTCGGCCAGGACGGCGTCGAGGGGGGCTGCCCCGCCCTGCTGACCGCCCCGCTGGACGAAGGCCAGGCCGAGACGCTGGCGAAGGTGTTCAAGGCGCTGGGCGATCCGGTCCGGCTGCGGCTGCTGTCGATGATCGCCTCACGGGCGGGCGGGGAGGTCTGCGTCTGCGACCTCACCCCGGCGTTCGACCTGTCCCAGCCGACGATCTCCCACCACCTCAAGCTGCTCAAGCAGGCCGGGCTCATCGACTCCGAGCGGCGCGGGACGTGGGTGTACTACCGGCTGCTGCCGCAGATGACTGACCGCCTCGCACAGGTCCTCACCCGGCCCGCCGGACAGCCCCTGCCCGAGACCGCGGCTGCCGGGGCCGCCTCGTGAGCGCCGAAGCGACCACCGCGGTGACGCCCGCGGGGCCGGTCGCCGGTCGGCTGTCGTTCCTGGACCGCTTCCTCGCCGTGTGGATTCTGATCGCGATGGGCGCCGGCCTCGGCCTGGGCCGCCTCGTGCCCGGCCTCGGGGACGCGCTCGCGAAGGTCACCGTCACCGGCGTCTCGCTGCCGATCGCGCTCGGCCTGCTCGTGATGATGTACCCGGTGCTCGCCAAGGTCCGCTACGACCGGCTCGACACCGTCACCCGCGACCGGCGCCTGCTCATCCCGTCCCTGGTCCTCAACTGGATCGTCGGCCCGGCCCTGATGTTCGCCCTGGCCTGGATCTTCTTGCCGGACCTGCCCGAGTACCGCACCGGCCTGATCATCGTCGGCCTCGCCCGCTGCATCGCCATGGTCATCATCTGGAACGACCTCGCATGCGGTGACCGCGAAGCCGCCGCCGTCCTCGTCGCCCTGAACTCCGTCTTCCAGGTCCTCGCGTTCAGTCTGCTCGGCTGGTTCTACCTCTCCGTACTCCCCGGCTGGCTCGGCCTTCAGCAGACCGCGCTCAACGTGTCCGTGTGGCAGATCGCCCGCAGCGTGCTGATCTTCCTCGGCATCCCCCTGCTGGCCGGGTTCCTCACCCGCCGCCTCGGCGAGAAGGCCAAGGGCCGCACCTGGTACGAGACGAAACTGATCCCCCGCATCGGGCCGTTCGCCCTGTACGGGCTGCTGTTCACGATCGTGGTGCTGTTCGCCCTCCAGGGCGACGCCATCACCTCCAAGCCGCTCGACGTCGCCCGGATCGCGCTGCCGCTGCTGGCGTACTTCGCCGTGATGTGGGCCGGGTCCCTGGCCGCCGGGCGCGCGGTCGGACTGGACTATCCGAAGGCCACCACGCTGGCGTTCACCGCCGCGGGTAACAACTTCGAGCTGGCCATCGCGGTCGCCATCGCCACCTTCGGCGCCACCTCCGGCCAGGCCCTCGCCGGAGTCGTCGGCCCCCTCATCGAGGTGCCCGTCCTCATCGGCCTGGTTTACGTCGCGCTCAGGGCCCGCCGCTTCTTCCCCCAGCCCACCCCGACGGCCGCTCCGGCCGCACCCCCGGAAGGTTCCGCCCGTGTCTGAGACCAAGCCGTCCGTGCTGTTCGTGTGCGTCCACAACGCCGGCCGCTCCCAGATGGCCGCCGCCTTCCTCACCAGCCTCTCCCAGGGCACGGTCGAGGTCCGCTCCGCCGGCTCCGCACCGGCCGACACCGTGAACCCGGCCGCCGTACAGGCGATGGCGGAGGTCGGCATCGACCTGTCCGCCGAGACTCCGAAGGTGCTGACCATCGAAGCCGTACAGGCGTCCGACGTGGTGATCACCATGGGCTGCGGCGACACGTGCCCCGTCTTCCCCGGCAAGAGGTACCTCGACTGGGCGCTCGACGACCCAGCCGGTCAGGGGATCGAGGCCGTCAGGCCGATCCGCGACGCGATCGAACAGCGCATCCGCAACCTGCTCACCGAACTCCAGCCCGACTGACACTTCCTGTGGCAGGACGACTGACGTCGACGCCGGTCGCCCCAGGACGACCGCACGGCATCGGCAACAGGCGCCGCGCACCCTCGGCCGGTCCGCCCCTCACCCGATCCCCGCGCCCACCGCGTTTCCGTACCCGCCCTCGTCGGTGACGGCCCCGCCCGGCGTTCCGGCCGGCCGCGTGGCTTCAGGCGGTGGCAGGGCTTCCGCCTTGGCGCGCATCTCGGCAGCGCGTGCCACACGCAGGACGCCGAACAGATCGGCCGCCCCGGTCCAGCTCGCCCGGGCGTCCTCGGTCTCTCCGAGTTCCAGTTGGGCGGATGCGAGGTTGTCCAGCACCTCGGCCCGCATGTAGTCGTCGCTGAGCTCTTCGAAGATGTGCAGTGCCGTCCGGTAGCCGGCGACGGCGGCATCGAGATCGCCCATGCGCTGCTGGACGTAGCCGATGGTGTCCCAGACCGCCGCCTCGTTGCGCCGGTCTCCGACTTCCCGCAGGACTTCGAGGGTCTCCTCGCTCTTGGCCATGGCTTCCTGGTGCCTGCCGAGCAGCGCGAGGCACCAGCTCTCGTGCGTGAGCACGCGACCGATCTCTTCGCGGTGATCGAGTGCCCGGGCGAGCACCAGGGCTCTACGGGTGTGCCGCAGAGCCTCGGCGTGGCGTTCCTGGCGCACCCGCAGCCAGCCGAGGTTCCGTTCGGCGCGGGCCTGTTGTTCCGGAGACAGCCGGTGCAGGTGCCTCAGGAGCAGGTCCAGGGGCTCGTCAGCCTCGTCGGAGTGTCCCGTCTCCACCAGGGCGCGAGCCAGGTTGTAGCAGATCCTGACGACGGCGACGGGGTCGTCGAGCGCGAGGGAGGCGTCGAGTGCCATGCGCGTGGTGGTGATCTCCTCGGGCCATCGACCGGCGACCAGGGTGTTGTACACCACCCATTCGAGCGTGACGTCGATACGGTGGCGCCTCAGCAGCGGGTTGTCCAGGGTACGCAGGGCCGCAGCGGCCGTCGCCTCCTCCAGGCGGTACCAGTCGAGCCCCTCCTCGCGGTTGTCCATCTCCACGTGCACCACCCCCGGCAACGGAACGTTGGGCAGTTGGTACGGGTCCTGCCCGATGAACGCGTTGACCGTGCATGCGTTGTGGCGCAGATAGTCCAGCAGGCGTGTCTCCGCGCCCAGGCGGTCGTCCTTCTCCTGGTCGACGAGTTCGGCGCCGTAGGCGCGGACCAGGTCGTGGAGCACGTAGCGGCCGTCGGAGTCCCGGGAGAGAAGACTGGCCGAGGTGAGTTCGCGCAGATGTTGCCGGGCCCGCCCCAGTTCCACGTCGGCGAGGGAAGCAGCCGCCTGCGCGGTCACGGCCGGCCCGGGGTGGACAGCAAGATAGCGGAAGAAACGGGCGGTCCCAGGTGTGAGCGCCTGGTACGACCGGGAGAAGACGATACGGACGTCGACCCGGTGGTCCGCGACCGCGAGGCCGTCCAGCCGCGGCCGGGCCTCTCGCAGTTCGCGGACGGCGAGCCGCAGTGGCATCCGGGGCTCCGCACTGAGCTGGACGCCGACGACCGCGACAGCCAACGGCAGATACCCGCACAGCGCGACCAGTTCGGCCGCGCCCTCGGGCTCCGCCCGGCAGCGCTCCTCACCGATCCTGGCAGCCAGCGCGGCAAGGGCCTCCGCCTCGGTCCATACGTCCAGGCTGACCAGGGAGGCGCCCTCGGCCGCGGCGAGACCGGAGAGCTGGTTGCGCGAGGTGACGATCGTCAGGCACCCCGTGGAGGCGGGCAGCAGCGGCCTCACCTGCTCCGCACTCGAAGCGTTGTCCAGAACGACGATCAGACGCCGGGGCTTGGTCCGCTCCCGGAACAGCACGCCGCGCTCGTCGGTGCCGGGCGGTATCTCGCCACTGGGCACGCCGAGCGCCCGCAGGAAACCGCCGAGGGCCTCACCGGGGTCGAGCGGCTTGTCCGAGTGCTCGAATCCCCGCAGGTTCACATAGAGTTGGCCGTGGGGAAACCGGTCGGCGACCTGGTGCGCCCAGTGCACGGCGAGTGCCGTCTTGCCGACCCCGGCCATGCCGCCGATGGCGGAGATGACCACGTGCCCGCCGTTTTCGGCGACCTGATCGGTGTAGCCGTGGACGGCCCTCAGCACCTCCTCGCGTCCGCGGAAGGCCGCCAGGTCGGGCGGGAGTTGCTGCGGCACCTGCCAGGTGTCGCGGGCGGACGCCAGCACGAGACGCCGTCGCTCGTCCTCACCCATGTCGAGCGCGTCCATCAGTTCGCCCAGGGTGGCCTGGCGGGGAAGACTCTTCCCGCGTTCCATGTCGCTGATGGCCCTGACACTCACCCCGGAGAGCTCGGCAAGCTGTTCCAGTGTGTGCAGCGACCGCTGCCGCGCCTCACGCAGCAGTCGGCCAAGTTCCCGCTTGTCCATATCCGCTCTCCTGGAGCATGTCCCCGCAGGGAAAGCCGGTGACGCCGCTTCGGCTGTCTCTCCAGAAGATTATGGTTTCGGAGCAAGCTCCCCGAACGCATCTCACCTGGCGAACCGGGCAACCCGTGACCCGACCGCCTCCGCACTGTCGAACCGCTCGATCGGGAACCCGATCCGGCCGTCGAGGCGGACGACGCGGTCGGATCGCACCGCGGGAGCAGACCGGTCGTCCTGGCCATGTCGTCGAGCTTGCGACGCGTGTTGCCTCGGGCCGTGGAGGTCACGGCGGCCCGGATGTCGGGACGCCACGCCGGCCGCTGAAGGGCCGGCCACGTCTCCCGCCCGGCAGGACTCGCCCTGGGGGCGCTCGCAGAGCTTGCCGACTCCGTCCTTCGTCAGTCACGTCCGCGACCAGCGAGCGCGAGACCGCCCCACAACTTCATCACCTCCTTGACAGGTGACGCACGTATGCCGCAAAGTCATGCTCATTGATGCGGGCGACGCCTGTTTTCGGCCGGCCGCCCGTCAGTTCGTGAGGTCGCGACGGCGCGGTCCTCCGCCCACCGACGCTCGCGGGCCTGATGAAGGCAGTGGCGTCGCCCATGGAGGTTGCGTTGCTCACGCTGATACTCATCGGACTGGTGGGCGGGTTCGTCACCGCCGTCTCTCCGTGCATCCTGCCCGTCCTGCCCCTGGTATTCCTGTCGGGAGGGCTCCCTGCGACGCAGCAGGACGCGGCGGAACCGGCTCACCGGGGCCGGCCCTACGCCGTCATGGCCGGGCTGGTGCTCAGCTTCAGCCTGATCACCCTGTTCGGAACCCTGGTGCTCGGCGCTCTGCCACTGCCCGAAGACATCATCCGCTGGGCGGGCCTCGGGGTCCTGCTGCTGATCGGCATCGCCATGATGTTCCCGAAGCTGCAGGATCTGCTCGAGCGTCCGTTTGCGCGGGTCGGGCAGCGGCAAGTGGTCGGCAGACGCAGCGGGTTCCTCGTCGGCCTGGCGCTCGGCGCGGTGTACGTGCCGTGCGCCGGCCCGGTGCTCGCGGCGATCACCGTCGCCGGGGCCACCCAGCGGATCGGGGTACGGACCGTGCTGCTGGCCGTCTCGTTCGCGGTCGGCACAGCCATTCCCCTGCTCTTCTTCGCCCTCGCGGGCCGGCGCATCGGCGAACGGGTGCGGGCCTTCCGGACCCGGCAGCGGGGCGTCAGGATCGCCGCCGGCCTGGTCTTCGTCGTCCTGGCACTGGGCCTGACCTTCAACGTCACCGACGCCTTGCAACGCGCGGTCCCCGACTACACCGCCCGTATCAACAAGGCGATCGCCGGCGGGGTCTCAGCGGCCGGCTCCGACGGGAACCGAGCACTCCAGGAGTGCGTGGAGCAGCCCTCCACGGAACTGCGCGACTGCGGCAGCACACCTGAGATCTCCGGTACGGGGCAGTGGCTGAACACACCTCAGGGCGCGCCGGTGACCAGGGACGCCCTGAAGGGCAAGGTGGTCCTCGTCGACTTCTGGGCCTACTCCTGCATCAACTGCCACCGCGCCATCCCGCACGTCAACGCCTGGTACGAGCGGTACAAGGCGCACGGTCTGGAGGTGATCGGCGTACACAGCCCCGAGTACGCCTTCGAACACGTGCCCAGGAACGTCAAGTCGGGTGCCGAACGGCTCGGCATCACGTATCCGATCGCTCTGGACAACCGGTTCACGACGTGGAACAACTTCCACAACGTCGCCTGGCCCGCCGAGTACCTCATCGACGCCGACGGGCGGGTACGGCACGTCTCCGTCGGTGAGGGCGGCTACGCCGACGAGGAGAAGGCGATACGGCAGCTGCTGGCCGCGGCGCACCCGGGCTCTTCCCTGCCCGCGCCCGTGGACGTGCCGGACGAGACCCCCACCGATCCCGACCAGACCCCGGAGATCGGGCTGGGGGCCGGACGCAGCCTCTCCGTCGCGAACGGGCCTCTCAACAAGGGCACCGGCGTCTTCGTCCACAAGGGAAGGCTGGAGCCCGGCCAGTACGCTCTCAACGGTGAGTGGAACGTGGGCTCCGAAGCGCTGACCAGCAAGCGGAGTTCCACGATCGAACTGCGCTTCTCCGCCCACGACGTCTACCTGGACGTGGGCGGGACCGGCACCGTCACCGCGACCCTGAACGGGAAGACCACCACGCAAACAGTCTCCGGCGCGCCCAACCTCTACCGAGTGGCGGGCGGGACCGGGTCCGGACAGGACGTGCTGACCCTCAAGCTCTCCTCAGGGCTCAGCGCCTACTCGTTCACCTTCGGGTGAGGCCGGGCCGCCTCCGGCCTCACCGTGGCGCCGCCCGCGTCGGCGGGAGGCGGCTCGTCTCGGTCACCGCCCCGCTGCTGGCCCCCGGGATCGTGGCCACCGCCCTCTTCGCCTTCATCACCGCCTGGAACGAGTTCTTCTTCGCCCT
>NZ_JBSFVR010000200.1:0-13100 GCF_053592415.1 Streptomyces sp. NPDC002690
CCCGGCCATCGGCCGGGCGCCCCTCGCGCGTCGAGTCTCCGGTGACCCGGATGATCCGGGTGCGACTCAGATCTTGGTGCGGGAGGTGTTGTAGAGCTTCGCCGCGAGCGCCGCCGCGTCGGCCTGGCTCATCGGCTTGTTGGTCATGGCGCCACCGATGTCGAAACCGATCACCACGCCCACGGTGCTGTAGTCGGCCCAGACGCAGACCGGCATGGTCATCTCCTTGGGGCCCTTCTCGGCGGAGCCGTCGGCCTCGGAGTTGACGATCTTGGCGTCCTGGCACTTCATCAGGGCGCCCTTGAAACCGGCCGGCTCGACCTTCTTGGGGCTTCCGACCAGCGATCCCTGGGAGTCCTCGCTGGACGCCGCCTCCTTCGCGGCACTCGCGAAGGACGCGTTGATGGTCTTCTCCGGATCCGCGATCTCGCCCCAGCTGCCCTCCACGATCAGCATTTTCGTGGTGAGCGGGTTCGTCTCCAGGTCGCCGCTCACGTACTCGGTGGAGACCTTGCTGGGGTTCTTGATCCCCATCGCCTCGGCGTCGGTCTTGTCCTTGCCGGTCATCGCCTTGCCCGGCTCGTCCTCCGAGGTGTCGCGCTTGTACGCCTCCACCGAATCGGGCGGCGTGATCTTGTACCCCTTCGTGGAATCGGCCACGTCACTGTTGCCGCCGCCCGAGGTCAGCAGGTACGCCCCGCCCGCGACGACCGCCAGCGCCACGACGACGGCCGTGACGATCAGGCCGGTCCGCTTCTTCTTGGGCTGCTCGAACGGAGGGACGCCCGGCTGACCCGGGTAGGCCTGCTGGCCGCCGTACGGGGGAGTGGGCGGCTGCTGCCCGTACGGGCCCGGCTGCTGTCCGTACGGTCCGGGCTGCTGGCCCTGCGGGTAGCCGTAGCCCTGCGCGGGCGGGGCCGGGGGCTGCTGCGGGGGGACGCCCTGGGGGGCCTGCTGCGGGTAGCCGTAGCCGGGCTGACCGCCCTGCGGCTGCGGCGGCTGGCCGTAGGGGTTCGGCTGCTGGCCGTACGGACCGGGCTGCTGGCCGTAGGGTCCGGGCTGACCCTGCGGCGGCTGGCCGTACGGACCCGGCTGGTTGTTGCTCATGACGCTGTCCCCTCCAGAATGCTTATGCTTTCCGAACATCCTGTCGGAAGCCGCCCCCGCGTGGGACACCCGCAGGCGCACCGTTACTGAACAAACCGGTTTCGGAGCAGGACTGTGACGGCCCTAAACTGTCTCCCGTGACCGAGAACTCATCGCATGCGCCAGCCAGCAACCCCGAACTGCCGACCCAGTACGCGCCGGCCGAGGTAGAGGGGGAGCTGTACGAGCGCTGGGTGGAGCGCGGTTACTTCACGGCGGACGCCACGAGCGACAAGCCCCCGTACACCATCGTCATCCCGCCGCCGAACGTCACGGGCTCCCTGCACCTCGGCCACGCCTTTCAGCACACGCTGATGGACGCCCTGACCCGCCGCAAGCGGATGCAGGGCTTCGAGGCCCTGTGGCTGCCGGGCATGGACCACGCGGGCATCGCCACCCAGAACAAGGTCGAGCAGCAGCTCGGCGAGGAGGGCAAGTCCCGCCACGACCTGGGGCGCGAGGAGTTCGTCGAGCGCGTCTGGCAGTGGAAGGAAGAGTACGGCGGCAAGATCCTCGGCCAGATGCGCCGGCTCGGCGACGGCGTCGACTGGTCCCGTGAGCGTTTCACCATGGACGAGGGCCTCTCGGCCGCCGTCCAGACCGTCTTCAAGAAGATGTACGACGACGAGCTGATCTATCGCGCCGAGCGCATCATCAACTGGTGCCCGCGCTGTCTGACGGCCATCTCGGACATCGAGGTCGACTACCAGGACGACGACGGCGAGCTCGTCTCCATCCAGTACGGCGAGGGCGAGGAGACGCTGGTCGTCGCCACCACCCGCGCCGAGACGATGCTGGGCGACACCGCGGTCGCCGTCCACCCGGACGACGAGCGCTACACGCACCTCGTCGGCAAGCGGATCAAGCTTCCGCTCACCGACCGCACGATCCCCGTCGTCGCCGACACGCACGTCGACCCGGAGTTCGGCACGGGCGCCGTCAAGGTGACCCCGGCGCACGACCCGAACGACTTCGCGATCGGCCAGCGCCACGGCCTGGAGTCGCTGACCGTCATGGACGAGCGGGGCGTCATCACCGTCCCCGGTCCGTTCGAGGGCCTCGACCGCTTCGAGGCGAGGTCCGCCATCGTCGGCGCGCTGCGCGAACAGGGCCGCATCGTGGCCGAGAAGCGTCCGTACGTCCACTCCGTCGGACACTGCTCCCGCTGCCGTACGACGGTCGAGCCCCGGCTCTCCCTCCAGTGGTGGGTCAAGGTCGAGACCCTCGCCAAGGACGCCGGAGACGCGGTCCGTGACGGCCGGGTCGCGATCCACCCCAAGGACATGGAGAAGCGGTACTTCGACTGGGTCGACAACCTCCGCGACTGGTGCATCTCGCGCCAGCTCTGGTGGGGCCACCGCATCCCCGTTTGGTACGGCCCCGAGGGCCAGGTCGTCTGCGTCGGCCCCGACGAGCAGCCGCCCACGGGCGAGGGCTGGACCCAGGACACCGATGTCCTGGACACCTGGTTCTCCTCCGGCCTGTGGCCGTTCTCCACGCTGGGCTGGCCCGAGAAGACGCCGGACCTCAAGAAGTTCTATCCGACCGACGTCCTCGTCACCGGCCACGACATCATCTTCTTCTGGGTCGCCCGGATGATGATGTTCGGCCTGTACGTCATGGACGGGGAGGTCCCGTTCAAGACGATCGCCCTCACCGGCCTCGTCCGCGACGAGCGCGGCAAGAAGATGTCGAAGTCCTTCGGCAACGTCGTCGACCCGCTCGACTGGATGGACACGTACGGCTCCGACGCCGTCCGCTTCACCCTCGCCAGGGGCGCCAACCCGGGCACAGACGTCCCGATCGGCGAGGACTGGGTCCAGGCGTCCCGGAACTTCGCCAACAAGATCTGGAACGCCACCCGCTTCGCGATGATGAACGGCGCGACCGTGGAGGGAGACCTCCCGCCGGTCGAGCAGCTCTCGGCCACCGACCGCTGGATCCTGTCGCGCCTGAACAAGACGGTCTCCGCCGCCGACGCGTTCTACGACGACTTCCAGTTCGCCAAGCTCAGCGACGCCCTCTACCACTTCGCGTGGGACGAGGTCTTCGACTGGTACGTCGAGCTGTCGAAGACCACGTTCTTCGCGGGCGGCGAGCAGGCCAAGGTCTCCGGCCGGGTCCTCGGCGAGGTCCTCGACGTGACGCTGCGGCTGCTCCACCCGATCGTGCCGTTCGTCACCGAGACGCTCTGGACCACCCTCACCGGTGGTGAGTCCGTCGTCGTCGCCGACTGGCCGAAGGACTCCGGCTTCCGCGACGAGGCGGCCGAGGCCGAGATCGAGCTGGTCCAGCAGGTCGTCACCGAGGTCCGCCGCTTCAAGGGCGACCAGGGTCTGAAGGCCGGCCAGAAGGTTCCGGCCCGGCTGACCCTGACCGGCACGGCGCTCGCCCCGCACGAGGCGGCCATCCGCCAGCTGCTCCGCCTCCAGCCGGCCGAGGAGGGCTTCCACGCCACCGCCACCCTGCCGGTGGCCGGCGCGCAGGTCGCCCTCGACCTGTCCGGGACCATCGACGTCGAGGCCGAACGCAAGCGCCTCACGAAGGACCTGGGCGCCGCCGAGAAGGAGAAGGCCCAGGCCGAAGGCAAGCTCGGCAACGAGGCCTTCCTCGCCAAGGCACCGGACAACGTGGTCGAGAAGATCCACGCCCGGCTCGCCAAGGCGAACGCCGACATCGAGCGGATCACCGCCCAGCTGGCGAACCTGCCGCAGGGCTGACGACCCGGGCGAGGCCCCCGTACCCCTGACGACCAGGGGTGCGGGGGCCTCGCCGTACCCGCCCCGGGCCGCCCGACGCGGGCGCTGCGCGCGATGTCCGCGGCGATCCGTAGACTGGGGCCCGTGAGTGAGCCCCGCCCTTCAGACCGGCACGACGCGTCAGAGTCCGACGACACCTTCGCGGAGATCGTGGACGAAGCAACCCAGCGCGACCCCGACCTGGCGGTGATCGAGGCCGGGAGCCGCACCCTGCGCACCCAGTCCGGGCCGCCCGTGTCCGACGCACCCCCGGCCACGCCCGAGGACCCCGAGACCGCCAAGGCGCTGCGCGCCGTGGAACAGGAGCTGGCCGGGCGCTGGGGTGAGACCAAGCTCGAACCCTCCGTGACCCGGATCGCTGCCCTGATGGACGTGCTCGGCGAGCCCCAGCGCGCGTACCCCTCCATCCACATCACCGGGACGAACGGCAAGACCAGCACGGCCCGCATGATCGAGGCCCTGCTCAACGCCTTCGACCTGCGCACCGGCCGCTACACCTCGCCGCACGTGCAGTCGATCACCGAGCGGATCAGCCTGGACGGTTCTCCGATCGCCCCCGAGCGGTTCGTCGAGACGTACCAGGACATCAAGCCGTACGTCGAGATGGTCGACGCCCAGCAGCCGTACCGCCTCTCCTTCTTCGAGGTGCTGACGGGCATGGCGTACGCGGCCTTCGCCGACGCGCCGGTCGACGTCGCCGTGATCGAGGTCGGCATGGGCGGCACTTGGGACGCCACCAACGTGATCGACGCGAGCGTCGCCGTCGTCACCCCCATCTCGCTCGACCACACCGACCGGCTCGGCAACACGCCCGCCGAGATCGCCGGGGAGAAGTCCGGGATCATCAAGCAGGGCGCGACGGTCGTACTGGCCCAGCAGCCGGTGGACGCCGCGCAGGTGATGCTCAAGAAGGCCGTCGAGGTCGACGCGACGGTGGCCCGCGAGGGCATGGAGTTCGGTGTCGTCTCCCGCGAGATCGCGGTCGGCGGTCAGTTGCTGACGCTGCGCGGACTCGGCGGCCCGGCCTCCGAGTACACCGACGTCTTCCTCCCGCTGTACGGCGCCCACCAGGCGCACAACGCCGCGGTGGCGCTCGCCGCGGTGGAGGCGTTCTTCGGTATCGGCGGTGAGCAGACCCGCTCGCTCGACATCGACGCGATCCGTACCGCTTTCGCCTCGGTCCGTTCGCCCGGCCGCCTGGAGGTCGTCCGCTCCAGCCCGACCGTCGTCCTGGACGCCGCCCACAACCCGGCCGGCGCCCGCGCCTCCGCCGAGGGCCTCACCGAGGCCTTCAGCTTCTCCCGGCTCATCGGCGTCGTCGGCGCCAGCGACGACAAGGACGTGCGCGGGCTCCTCGAAGCCTTCGAGCCGATCTTCGCCGAGATCGTCGTCACCCAGAACTCCAGCGCCCGGGCGATGGACGCGGACACCCTGGCCGCCGTCGCGGTCGAGGTCTTCGGCGACGAGCGCGTCCAGGTGGAGCCCCGGCTCGACGACGCCCTGGAAGCGGCGATCACCCTCGCCGAGGAAGAGGACGAATACGCGGGAGCCGGCGTGCTGGTGACCGGTTCCGTGATCACGGTCGGCGAGGCCCGGCTGCTTCTGGGAAGGGGCTGACCCTGTGCGTACGCTCTGCGCGTCGACGCTGATCGGCGAGTTCTTCGTGATCGGTTTCGCCGGACTCGTCGCCATGAAGTCCGACGACCTGACGGCAGCGACCGTCTGGACCGTGTGCGGCATCGGCATGCTGTTCTCCGTGCTGCTGTGCGGCATGCTCGGCCGGCCCGGCGGTGTCGCGCTGGGCTGGGCGCTGCAGATCGCGCTCGTGGTGAGCGGCTTCTTCGTCCCGGTGATGTACTTCCTCGGCGTCGCCTTCGCCGCCCTGTGGTGGGCGTCGGTGCACTACGGCCGGAAGATCGACGAGGCGAAGGCCCGCTGGGCGGCCATGGAAGCCGCCACGGAGACCGCTCCGGCGGCCGGCTGACCTGCCCGGCCGTCATGCGTCACCCCGAGCCCGACGTGGTGCAACCCCACCCGTCGGGGCTCGGACCAGCCCCTGTAATCTCGCTCTCCCGCACCCCGTCACTCGCAAGGAGCCGCTCCACATGACCCAGCGCACCCTCGTTCTCCTCAAGCCGGACGCGGTCCGGCGTGGGCTGATCGGTGAGATCGTCGGCCGCATCGAGCGCAAGGCGGGCTGGCGGATCACCGCCCTGGAGATGCGCACGCTCGACGGGGACACGCTGGAAGCCCACTACGGCGAGCACAAGGGGCGCCCGTTCTACGAGCCGCTCGTGGAGTTCATGGCCTCCGGTCCCGTCGTGGCCCTGGTCGCCGAGGGCGAGCGGGTCATCGAGGGCGTCCGCGCCCTGGCCGGTCCGACCGACCCGATCGCCGCCGCGCCCGGCTCCGTCCGCGGCGACTTCGGGACGATCACCCGCGAGAACCTCATCCACGCCTCGGACTCCGAGGAGTCCGCGGAGCGAGAGCTGAAGCTTTTCTTTCCGGGTCTGTCCTGACGGTTGATCGGCCAAACAGCGCTGCTGACCCGGGGCGACCGAATTAATTCGGTCGCCCTTCGGTATACGTACACCGATCGCGGGAACGCATCCCACCGACGTAACGTCACCATAGGTGGGACGCGTAGCCGTTCCACCCGGTAAGGCGAATGCCCCTCGCGCTGTGTCCGTGCACCCGGCACTACGATGGAAGCTTCCACACCCGCAGCGCGCCGGATTCGCCGACCAGATCCAGCCATCATGCTTTCTTCGGGAAGGCACCGCCGCATCCTCATGGGGAACAAGGGGAATCAATGTCGTTCATCGGTCGTGACATGGCTATCGACCTCGGGACTGCCAACACGCTGGTGTACGTCAGGGGGCGCGGCATCGTCCTGAACGAGCCGTCCGTCGTGGCCATCAACACCAACACCGGCGGCATCCTCGCGGTCGGCTCCGAGGCCAAGAAGATGATCGGCCGTACGCCGGGCAACATCGTTGCCGTACGGCCGCTGAAGGACGGCGTCATCGCCGACTTCGAAATCACCGAGCGGATGCTCCGCTACTTCATCCTCAAGATCCACAAGCGCCGCTACCTGGCCCGCCCGCGGGTCGTCGTCTGCGTGCCCTCCGGCATCACGGGGGTTGAGCGCCGCGCCGTCATCGAGGCGTCGACGCAGGCAGGTGCCCGCCAGGTGCACATCATCGAGGAGCCCATGGCGGCGGCCATCGGCTCCGGCCTCCCCGTCCACGAGGCCACCGGCAACATGGTCGTCGACATCGGCGGCGGCACCACCGAGGTCGCGGTGATCTCCCTCGGCGGAATCGTCACTGCCCAGTCGATCCGGGTCGCCGGAGACGAGCTGGACAACGCGATCATCCAGCACATCAAGAAGGAGTACTCCCTCCTCCTCGGTGAGCGCACCGCCGAACAGATCAAGATCACGATCGGTTCCGCGTACGACATGGACAAGGACGAGCACACCGAGATCCGTGGCCGTGACCTCGTCTCCGGACTGCCCAAGACCGTCGTCATCTCGGCCGCCGAGGTCCGCAAGGCCATCGAGGAGCCGGTCAACGCGATCGTCGACGCCGTGAAGACCACGCTCGACAAGTGCCCGCCCGAGCTCTCCGGCGACGTGATGGACCGCGGCATCGTCCTCACCGGTGGTGGCGCGCTGCTGCGCGGGCTGGACGAGCGGCTGCGCCGCGAGACGGGCATGCCGATCCACATCGCCGAGGACCCGCTGGACTCGGTGGCGCTCGGATCGGGCAAGTGCGTCGAGGAGTTCGAGGCGCTCCAGCAGGTCCTGGACGCGCAGCCCCGGCGGTAGCCGGGGCCGGCCCCTTTCGCTGACACACCTTCGGTCTGCCGTGCGGGCGCTGCCGCCCCGTACGGCAGATCGTTGATATACAGGCACGAACATTCCTACGAGGAAGGCACGGCCGCCGCACGTGAGGGACACACGAGAGAGCCGGCTGCTCCTGGTGCTGCTGATCGTCATCGCGTTCGCACTGATCACGGTGGACATCCGCGGCGGCGAGGACTCGCCGGTGGACGGCGCCCGGCAGGCCGCCGCGACGGTCTTCGGACCGGTCGAGAACGGCGTGGCGGCGGCGGTGGACCCGGTGGGCAACGCCATCGGTGCCGTCCGGGACTCCGGCGACCGGCACGACCGGATCGCGGCCCTGGAGAAGGAGAACGCGCAGCTCAAGACGGAGCTCGGCAGCGACGCCCGCACCAACAGCCGGGTCCGCCAGCTCGACGCGATCCTGAAGAACGCCAATGCCGGTCAGTACGGGATCAAGGGCGCCCAGGTCATCGCCATAGGAGCGGCCCAGGGCTTCTCCTGGACGATCACCATCGACGCGGGTTCCAAGGACGGCATCGCCCGCGACATGACCGTGCTCAACGGTGAGGGACTCGTCGGCCGCGTCACCACCGTCGGCCCGAACACGGCGACCGTACTCCTCGCCAACGACCCGGACTTCACCGTCGGGACCCGGATGGAGTCGACCGACGAACTCGGCTTCGCCACCGGTCAGGGCAACAGCCCGCTCTCCGTGCAGTTCCTCAACGGCAAGGCCAAGGTGGCCAAGGGAGACCGGCTCGTCACCTTCGGCTCCAGCAAGGACAAGCCGTTCGTGCCCGGCGTCCCGGTCGGCGAGGTCGTCCGCGTCGACCCGTCCGGCGGCGACCTCACCCGCACCGTCTACGTCAAGCCGTACGTCGGCTTCACCAAGCTCGACATCGTCGGCGTCGTCGTCGAGGCCCCGCGCACGGACCCGCGCGACGCGGTCCTGCCGAAGAAGCCCGCCAAGTCGGCCAAGCCGAAGCCCACCCCGACCGTCACCGTGACCGTCCAGCCCAACGGCGACCTCGTCGACGGCAACGGCAAGGTCGTCGGCAACATCCACCAGACACCCGGCGCGACGGCCTCGGGCCAGGCGGCCGGTGCCACCGACGTTGCCACCCTGCCCGCCACCGACGCCGACGCGAACACCAACGCCAACGCCGACACAGACGCTGCCGCCGACCCAGACGGCCAGGCAGACGACCAGGAGTAGGGCTGATCCCCATGCGCTTGAACCGGACGCTGCTCTCCGTCGCCCTCGTCGTGGTCGCCCTCGTGGTCCAGGTCTCCGTACTCGCCAGACTCCAGCTCCCCGGAGCCGTCCCCGACCTGCTGCTGCTCACCGTCCTCGGACTCGCCTTCGTGTACGGGCATGTCAGCGGGGCGCTGATCGGCTTCGGTGCGGGACTCCTCGCCGACCTGGCACCGCCCGCCGACCACGCCGCCGGGCGCTACGCCCTGGTGCTCTGCGTCATCGGCTACCTCGCGGGGCTGGTCCGGCCGGAGAGCGGGCAGCTCAAGTCGGCTTTCGGCCCCATGACGTTCGTCGTCGTGGCGGCCGTCGGCACCACCCTGCTCTACGCGCTCGTGGGTGCCCTGGTCGGCGACACCGCGGCCCGGCACGTCGGCCTCACCAGCCTGGTCCTCACGGCCGCCGTGTACGACCTGCTGCTCGCACCGTTCGTCGTACCGCTGATCATGGGGCTCGCCAGACGCACCGAGAACGACCCGGTCTCCGAGTCGGCCGGCGGCGACGTCTCCGCCGGCTGGCTCTCCTCGGGCACCGGCCTGACGATCGGCAACCAGCGCGGCGGACTCCGGGTCCGGGCCGCCCGCAATCGCGCCGCGCGCGCGGGAAGGATCAAGGGGGTCAAGCGACTGTGAGGCCGGACCAGCACCCGAGCACCACCGACGGGGGCGCACCGTGAGCAACATCCCCGAGACCGGCCGGACCCAGCGCGTCCAGATCCGCCTCGTCGTCATCCAGATCCTCGTCTTCTCCCTCCTCCTGACGCTCGGCGGCCGGCTCTGGTACCTCCAGATCCGCAACGGCCAGGAGTACACCGACGAGGCCAAGAACAACCACGTCCAGCAGGTCGTCCAGCCCGCCGTCCGGGGCGCCATCCTCGACGCGCGCGGCGTACCGCTCGCCGACAACGAGACCCGCCTCGTCGTCTCCGCCAGCCGCACCGAGCTGCTGAAGATGAAGGACGACGGGGACGCCGTCCTCACCCGCCTCGCCGACGTCCTCGACATGAAGCCGAAGGACGTCAAGGACAAGGTCCGGCTCTGCGACGCGAAGACCCCCCAGCCCTGCTGGAACGGCTCGCCCTACCAGCCGATCCCGGTCACCGACGAGGCCACCACCCAGCAGGCGCTCCAGATCCGCGAGCGCGCCGAAGACTTCCCCGGCATCACCGCCGAACCCACCGCCGTACGCCGGTACGCGGCCCCCGGCGGCGCCAACACCGCCCAGGTTCTCGGTTATCTCTCCCCGGTCACCGACGAGGAGATCACCAAGGCCCAGGACACCGAGTCGCCGTACCTCCGCTCCGACCAGGTCGGCCGCTCCGGGCTGGAGCGCACCTACGACCGGGAGCTGCGGGGCAAGGCCGGAGTCACCCGCTACGAGGTCGACAACCTCGGCCGGGTCATCGGGCAGGCCGCGAACGACCCGGCCGAGCCCGGCGCGTCCGTCGTCACCTCGATAGACGCCCGCGTCCAGTCCGTCGCCGAGTACGAGCTCGACAAGGCGATGAAGACGGCCCGCAAGGAGTTCGACAAGAACACCAACGAGAACTACAAGGCCGACTCCGGCGCCGTCGTCGTGATGGAGGCCAAGACCGGCCGGGTCGTCGCGATGGCCTCGCTGCCGGACTACGACCCCAACTCCTGGGTCGGCGGCATCTCCGCCAAGGACTACGACAAGCTCACCACCAAGAAGTCGAACTACCCGCTGCTGAACCGCGCGATCCAGGGCCAAGCGGCACCCGGCTCCATCTTCAAGGTCGTCTCCTCCACGGCCGCCGTCAACGCCGGGTACCCGTTCGACGGCAACTACCCGTGCCCCAGCTCGTACTCCATCGGCGGCCAGACCTTCAAGAACTTCGAGTCGCAGGGGTACGGCTCCATCACCATCGGCCGTGCCCTGGAGGTCTCCTGCGACACCGTCTACTACGGCATCGCGCACAAGGAGTGGCTGAAGGACGGCGGCACCAACCCGAAGAAGAACCCCGGCGACTGGTTCTACAAGACCGCGCACCAGTTCGGCCTCGGCAAGGAGACCGGCATCGACCTCCCCAACGAGGTCACCGGCCGCGTCCCCGACCGCCAGTGGAAGCAGGACTTCTTCGACGCCAACAAGGCCTTCTGGTGCAAGGACGGGAAGAAGGACGGCACGTACGCCCAGCAGATCGAGTACGAGAACTGCCGCGAAGGCGACAAGATGCGCGCCGGTGACTCGGTCAACTACTCGATCGGGCAGGGCGACACCCTCGTCACCCCGATCCAGATGGCCACGATCTACGCCGCGATCTCCAACGGCGGCACCCTCTACGACCCCACCGTGGGCAAGGCCATCGTCAGCGGCGACGGGAAGACGGTCCAGGAGATCAAGCCCGTCTCGCACGGCAAGCTGCCCTTCACCGGGAGCACCCGCGACGACATAGACGAAGCCCTCGCGGGCGTCGCGACCCGGGGCAGCGCCGCCTGGCGGTTCGGCGGCTGGCCCCAGGACAAGATCCCGATGCACGCCAAGACGGGTACCGCCGAGGTCTACGGCAAGCAGACGACCTCGTGGTTCGCCACGTACACCAAGGACTACTCGATCGTCATGACGATCTCCCAGGGTGGTACCGGCTCCGGAGCCTCCGGCCCCGCCGTGCGCAACATCTACAACGCCCTCTACGGTCTCGACGCCGAAGGCAAGCAGGACCTCAAGAAGGCGCTGCTGCCCACGCCGCAGAAGACCCTCCCGAAGATCCAGCCCGACGGCACGATCAACGCGCCGAAGGTCAAGCCGTACGACCCGGACGCGAACAAGCCCCTCGGCGAGGGCCAGCAGGTGCTCGCCGCGACAGTCGGGAGGCGTGACTGATGGCCGGTGGCTTCTCCGTCTCCGGGTACGGCCCCGAGCGGTCCTCCTGGGCCTGGCTCACCGCACGCGACTCCGTCGTGCGGCGGCTCGACTGGCCGCTGCTCGGCTCCGCGCTCGCGCTCTCCTTCATCGGGTCGCTGCTCGTCTACTCGGCGACCCGGGGCCGCGACTCCCTCACCCACGGGGACCCGTACTACTTCTTCTTCCGCCACGCTCTCAACACCGGCATCGGCTTCGGCCTGATGGTCGGCACGATCTGGCTCGGCCACCGCACCCTGCGCGGAGCCGTACCGATCCTCTACGGGCTCTCCGTCGTCCTGGTGCTGGCGGTCCTCAGCCCGCTCGGCGCCACCGTCAACGGCGCGCACGCCTGGATCATCATCGGCGGCGGCTTCTCGCTCCAGCCCTCCGAGTTCACCAAGATCACCATCATCCTCGGCATGGCGATGCTGCTCGCCTCCCGCGTCGACGCCGGCGACCAGCTCCACCCCGACCACCGCACCGTCGCCAAGGCGCTCGGGGTGGCCGCGATCCCGATGGGCATCGTCATGCTGATGCCCGACCTGGGCTCGGTCATGGTGATGGCCTTCATCGTCCTCGGCGTCCTCCTCGCCTCCGGAGCCTCCAACCGCTGGGTGTTCGGCCTCCTGGGCGCGGGCGCCCTCGGTGCGGTCTCCGTCTGGCAGCTCGGACTCCTGGACGACTACCAGATCGCCCGGTTCGCGGCCTTCGCCAACCCGGCCCTGGACCCGGCGGGTGTCGGCTACAACACCAACCAGGCGCGCATCGCCATCGGTTCCGGCGGCCTCACCGGCACCGGGCTCTTCCACGGCACCCAGACCACCGGTCAGTTCGTCCCCGAGCAGCAGACCGACTTCGTCTTCACGGTCGCCGGTGAGGAACTCGGCTTCGTGGGCGCCGGGCTGATCATCGTGCTCCTCGGCGTCGTCCTCTGGCGCGCCTGCCGCATCGCCCGCGAGACCACCGAGCTCTACGGCACGGTCGTGGCCGCCGGGATCATCGCCTGGTTCGCCTTCCAGGCCTTCGAGAACATCGGGATGACCCTCGGCATCATGCCGGTCGCCGGTCTCCCGCTGCCCTTCGTCTCGTACGGAGGGTCCTCGATGTTCGCCGTCTGGGTGGCGATCGGGCTGCTCCAGTCGATCAGGGTGCAGCGGCCGATGACGGCCTGAGCACCGACGACGCGTACCCCTCACCCCGGCCCGGTGGCAGCTGCCACCGGGCC
>NZ_JBSFVR010000201.1:0-13077 GCF_053592415.1 Streptomyces sp. NPDC002690
CCGCCGTCCGCGCGGAGGTGGACCGGGCGGTCGAAGCCGCCAACTCCCGGCTCAACCGCAGCGAGCAGGTCAAGCGGTACGAACTGCTCGCCGAGCCGCCTGACCGGCCGCGACTCCCTCCGACACCCCCTCGGCGCAGACGGCCTCCCCGCCCACTGCGTCCGCGAGGGGCGCACCACACGCCCCCCGGCACGAAGACCCGGCTGTTGACGCAGCCGGGTCTTCGTGTGTCCGAGAGGTGTCCCGTACGATTGGGAGCGCTCCCAAATTTGGTGCTCTTCGGTAGCCCCCGGGTCCGGAAACGTGTCAAGGGAATCTATCGACAGGGCTTTCTTCGACATATTCGACTGTGAGAAGTTGACGGAGAACGGGAGGCGGACATGGTGTCAGCACGCGTACGGGGCGGCGGGCGGCCGACGCTCGAAGAGGTCGCCGTCAGAGCGGGCGTGGGCCGCGGCACGGTCTCCCGCGTCATCAACGGCTCGCCGCGCGTCAGCGACCAGACCCGCGAGGTGGTCGAAGCCGCCATCGCCGAACTGGGATACGTACCCAATCGCGCGGCTCGTGCCCTGGCCGGAAACCGCACCGACGCCATCGCGCTCGTGGTACCCGAGCCGGAGGCCCGCTTCTTCGCCGAGCCGTACTTCTCCGACATAGTCCGGGGAGTGGGCGCCGCGCTCGCCGACACCGACATGCAGTTGCTCCTCACCCTCGCCGGCAGCGACCGCGAGCGCCGCAGACTCGCCCAATACCTCACCGCGCACCGCGTGGACGGCGTCCTGCTCGTCTCCGTGCACGCCGACGACCCGCTGCCCGAACTCCTGGAGCAGCTCGGCATGCCGTGCGTCATCAGCGGCCAGCGCGGCGCCGACGAACCGCTCACCTCGGTCGACTCGGACAACTTCCAGGGCGGCCGCACGGCCGTCGCACACCTCATCGCGCAGGGCCGCCGCACCATCGGCACCATCACCGGCCGCCTGGAGGTCTACGGCGCCCAGCGCCGCCTGGACGGCTACCGCCAGGCGCTCGCCGAAGCGGGCCTCGCCCCGGACGAACGCCTCATCGCGCTCGCCGACTTCACCGAGGAGGGCGGCGCCCGGGCGATGCGGGAGCTGCTCGCCCGCCACCCCGACGTGGACGCCGTCTTCGCCGCCTCCGACGTGATGGCCGCCGGCGCCCGCCACGTCCTGCGCGAGGCCGGCCGCCGCATCCCGGACGACGTGGCCCTCGTCGGCTTCGACGACTCGGTGGTGGCCCGTCACATGGAGCCCGGTCTCACCAGCGTCCGCCAGCCGATAGAGGAGATGGGGCGCGCGATGACCGAGGTCCTCCTCCAGCAGATCACCGACCCCACCGACGAGCGCCGGCACCTGGTGCTCCCGACCGAACTGGTCGTCCGCGCCTCTTCGTGAGGGGACGAACGCCCCGGCACGACGAGAGCGCTCCGGCACGACGAGAGCGTTCCGGTACGCGGGAGCGTTCCGGCACGACGAGAGCGCGCTTCCGAGGACGGGCGGGTGCCTGCGGGCTTCCACGGGCGCCCCGAGCGCTTCTGGGCCTCCGGTGTGGGGGAGCGACTCGGCCCGCGCCTCCCGCGGTGCCGTACGCCCCATCCGGTGCGCGCAGCCACCGCCGGGCGCCCCGGGGGGAGTCGAACCGCACCACGGCAGCGGTATCGCGTCCGGGCACGGCCTGCTTGCCGACCTCCGTACGCCGGGGCAGCCCGGTCGAAGGCGCGTTCGTCCGGTCGCGTCCGATGCGGGTGGATCGGTAAGCGTAGGGGAAAATTTCACGTGGTCACCACATCGACTCCACATCGCGGGCTACAGTGCGCCAGGTACGGCGAGTGTGTGACGCACCACACCTAGTCACACGATGAGCCGCCGGGTGCGTTCCGAAGCGGCAGTGCATCTGGGGGGCCACATGCGCACCATGGTCAAAGGCGCGAACATCGGACTGTCCGTGCTGAGCGAGGACATCGGGTCGGTCGTCGTGAGCCTGGGCTGGAGCAGCGCCACCGGGGAAGGTGACGCGGACGTCTCGGTACTGCTGCTCGACGAGAACGGCAAGGTGCGGGACGACACCGATTTCTGCTTCTACAACACCCCTGTGGCGGGTGACGGAAGTGTGCAGCTCCTGGGGAAGACGCCCTCCGCCGGCGGCGACGAGGACCGGATCAGCTTTGACCTCGACGCGGTTCCGGCGGCGGTCGACCGTCTGGTGATCGCGGCCAGCCGTTACGGCGGCGCCAGGTTCGGCGAACTCGACGGCCTGCGGCTCACCCTCGCGGACAGTGCGGGCGAAGGGCTGCTCTCCTTCGCCGTCGAGGAGGCCGGGGAGGTGAGTGCCCTCGTCTTCGGTGAGCTCTACCGGCGGGCCGGCGAGTGGAAGTTCCGCGCGGTCGGGCAGGGGTATGCCTCCGGACTGGCGGGCCTGGCCACGGACTTCGGCGTCGACATCGACGACGACGCGGCGACCGAGGCCGAGGAGGCCGAGGCCGACAGGGCGGCAGCGTCGGAGGGGAGCGCTCCGTTGGTCACCGAGGCGCCCGGACCGGATGCGGCGGTTGCGGAGAGCCCTGCCGGTGCCCCCGGGACCACCGTGCCGTCCCCCCGGAGCGAGCCCGCCCCGGCATCGTCGCCCGAGGCGGCGGTCCCGGCGTCCCGCCGTCCGCGCACCGCCCGGAAGAAGGTCACGATCCCCCGGGCGGCGAAGAAGTCCCTGGCGGAGACCGACGCCTGGCAGTCGGCCCGGCTCTTCCCGGTACCGGCGCTCAGGAGCGACCGGGAGCGTGAGACCCGGGCCACCTCCGTCGTGTTGGCGGTGATGGCCCAGGTCCCGGAGTTCGGCAGACGGCTCACCGCCGGTTTCGGCGCGCCCGCGGGCCGCATGGAGACGTTCACCGAGGTGTCTCTGCCGCACGGAGACACCCCCAAGCGGCCCGACGGGGTGATCCGGGTCGAGCGCGCGGGCAAGCTCTGGACCGCGCTCGTGGAGACCAAGACGAACGGCAATCCCCTCAAGGACGAGCAGGTGCAGGCGTACATGGACATCGCCGCCCGCCGGGGGTACGAGGCCGTCATCACGCTCTCCAACGACGTCGCGCTGGAGGGCAGTCCGCTGGTCTCCGTACGGGTGGACGGAAGGCGCAAGCACAAGGTCGCCCTGTGGCACCTGTCCTGGGCCGACGTCGCGCACCAGGCGCAGATGCTGATCCGGCACGAAGGGGTGGGCAACGCCGCGCACGCCTGGATTCTCGCGGAACTGCTCCAGTATCTCCAGCACGAGAACTCCGGTTGCCACGGCTTCCAGAACATGGGCGCCGCCTGGGTGCCGGTCCGTAAGGGGATCGACGACGAGACCCTCTGCGCGGGGGACCCCCGAGCGGTACAGGTCATCGAGAGCTGGGAACGCCTGGTGCGGCAGGTCTGCCTGCGGCTCGGCGGCGAACTCGGGCAGAAGGTACTGCCCCTCCAGCGCACACGGCGCGGCACGGACCCGACCGGCCGGCGTACCGAGCAGGCCGAACACCTTTGCGCGCAGGGCCGGTTGGAGGCCGGACTCCGCATCGAGGGTGTGCCGGGCGCGCTGACGCTGACGGCGGACCTGCGGACGGGGAAGCTGCGGACCTCCGTCGAGGTACCTTCGACGGAGCAGGGGTACCCGCTGAGCCGGGTCAAGCGCCTGCTCCGCCAACTGGCTTCCGCGCCGGCCGACTTGCACATCGAGACGCTTCTCGACGGGGAGGCGTCGGGGCCGCGCGGCACGCTGGAACGTCTGCGCCCCGAGCCCGCCGATCTGCTCCCCAAGGACGGGTCGCGAATCACCGGGTTCCGGCTCTCGCTCCTCAAGGGCATGGGCAGCGGTCGCGGCAGCGCCGAGTCCGGGTTCATCCGGAGCGTGGACGACGCGGTGCATCGCTTCCACACCACGGTCATCGCGCACCTCGATGCCAAGGGCGCGCCGCGGGGCCGCGCCGGAGAAGCGCCCGCGGCCGGCTGAGGCTCGTCCGTCGGCTCAGGGACGGCTGCGCAACGGGTGGTCCGCGGGGACCTCGACGACCGCGATGCGCAGCCCGTCCGGGTCGGCGATCCACATCTCGATCAGCCCCCACGGCTCCTGGACGGGCGGTCGCAGGACCGGCACACCGCGCGCGAGGAGTTCCTCGTGGGCGGCGGCGACATCGGCGACCTGGAGCCAGAGCCGCAGGCCGGGGGAGGGCGGGGAGTCGCCCCGGCCGGAGACTTCGAGGAACCCGCCGCCCAGGAAGTAGACCGTGCCGCGTTCGGGGCCGGTACCGAACTCGCGGTGGACCGCGAGGCCGAGAGCCTGGCCGTAGAAGGCGCGGGTGCGCTCGGGGTCGGTGGGACGCAACAGCGTCCTGCTGCTCAGTACGTGCACCATACGCACCGAGGCTACGCCGCCCCGACGGCCCGGGGGCCCCGCCGCCCCGGTCAACCGCCGCTGCAGATCGGCAGGTTCTGCGCCACGCGGAGCTCCTCCAGTTCCTCCAGCCGGTCGTCGAGTTCGCCCGGGGAGACGAGATGGCGCAGCACGGCCAGATGGAAGGCGTCCCGGGCGGCCCGGGGCATCGCGTCGGAGGCGTCCCAGCAGCGGATTCCGTCGGTGCCCCGGAGGATGCTCGCGATCCTCCGTTCCGTTTCGTCCTGCCCGTCGGCGGAGGGTGCGGCCCTGTTCGCCGCGTACTCCGGCAGTGCGGTGGAGGGGTCGGCCAGGAAGCGGATCAGCTGCTCGGCCTCCGGCGTCGGGTCCAGTACGGCCGCGAGGTCGCCGGACACCTCCCAGGCGCCCGCGTTCCGCCCGGGCGCGGCGAGGACGTCGGAGAAGTGGGCGAAGTCGCTGCCGGCCGCCTGCCGCCAGGTCTCGGCGCGGAAGGAGCCCTGGTGCTCCAGGCGGTCCGGCGGGCAGGTGTCGGCGAAGTCCGTGACGAGGGCCTTCTCGACCCGCTCGCCGCTGCCCGCGCCCACCATGTCCGTCCAGGTCGTCCAGGCTTTCCGGACGGCGTTGTCGGTCCACGGCAGCTTGCCGTCGGCCCACTCCTCGTACACCTGCGGCCCCGCCTGCTGGAGCAGGATGTCCTCCACCCAGTCGGTGCCGGGCCAGCCGGAGGTCGCGCCGGACTCCATGCCGAGGCACCACCGGCCGCGCGCCGCTCCGGGCGAGGGCGCCTGTCCCGCGTACCACACCATGCTCTTCAGACCCGTCTTCACCGGCAGCCAGTACGTGTGGGGGTCCTCGCCCCCCACGGAGATCTCGGGAGCCCAGAAACGGTCGTACTGACCAGGGTCGAACAGGCCGTCCAGCGGATGCAGCCGGCCTTCCGCCGCGTAGGTGAGGAGTTCCCCGGGTCCGGGCACCACCGCCACGTCGGGCGGGTCGCCGGCCGCTATGTCGGCGGCGAGCACCTGGCTGAGCGCCGAGCTGCCCTGGTAGATCACATCGATCCGGTACTTCTTCTCGAACGGCTCGATGACGTGCTCCTCGAACTGCGCGCGCTCCTCGCCGCTCCAGTTGGCCAGCAGGGTGACGGAGCCCTGCGGACCGCGGGCCCATCGCACCCCGGCGTACACGCCTGAGGCGACCAGGACCAGGCAGACGCAGAGGATGCCGAGCGTGCGGGGCCGGGGGCGCCTCACCGCTGCACCCGGAACCGGTACTCGGCGATCCGCGGCCACAGCCCCCACACCGTCAACGCCACCACCACGACTCCTCCCAGCAGAACCCACTCGGACAACGACGCCCAGAACCAGGCGTGCCGGAGCGCTCCGTGCACGTCGTCGGCGGTGTCGGGCACCTCGGCCGCGGGAAGCGGACGCACGATCTCGGACAGGGCCCCGGCCATCGCACCGTGTACGGCGACCGTGTGCCAGGCCAGCGTCGGCACACCGGTGAAGCACAGCGCGGTGGCCCCCAGCAGACGCAGGTCGAACGGGCGGCGGAAGCGGTGTCGCAGGAACCGCTGGGTCTCCAGCAGTGCCGCGCAGAGCAGCGTCCACAGCACCGCGACCATGCCCCAACCGAGCCACAGCGGCCAGGGGAAGGACGCCTGTCGCCGGGCCTCGGCCACCTGCCCCGCGCGCAGGTCGGCGAGACGGCTCATGATGTCGCCGTCGGTTCCCGGGCCCAGGACCCGCTCGGCGTACTGGAGGTACGCGGCGCGCAGTGGGGACCCGGCCGGCTCTCGCCCCCGGCGGTCCAGCCAGATCGAGTAGACGGCGATCAGCCCGGTGACCGTCTGGAGGTCGTGACGGCCCTCCAGGCCCATCACGTTCTCGGACGCGGCGACCGCGAGGCTCTGCTGGGCGACCGAGATCTGGGTGTAGAACTCGCCGCTCGTGTCGCCCTCTGCGCCGCTGTCCCGGACGATGTCGTGCGCGTCGTACAGGGCGTTGCGGGCGGTGTCGACGGCCAGGACCGCGGGCGTGGTCGCGTCGGACAGCGGAACCGCGTCGCCGTGCACGCCCCGGTAGGCGAGGAAGAGCACCAGGGTGGTGGCGGTCCCGAGGGCCACCAGCCCTCTGAGTCGGCGGGCCAGGTCCCAGCCCGTGGTGCTCACGGCCGCCCCTCGAAGCGGTGACCGCACGACGGGCAGAACTTGGCAGTGGCCGGGGACTTGTCGGAGCACCGCGGACAGCGCACGGTGGCCCCGCCGGCCGTCGGGGCGCCCGCCGCGCTCCCGGACTCGGGGCCGTAGGTGCTGTGGCTGGCGGCGGTGATCAGATGCTCGAAGTCGGCAGCGGTCACGCCGGGGCGCAGCACGACCTGGCCGGTCTCGGCGTCGTCGATGTGCACCAGCCGCGCCAGCCGGTCGAGGACCTCGCGGGCGCCCATGGCGTGTGCCAGCTGGACGCTCCGGCCGAGGTGGTGCGCGGCCAGGTCGAGCCTGCCGCCGCGGTGGGCGTCGGTGGCGGCGGCCAAGGCCTCGCCGAGCCGCTGATGCTGTTCGAAGTGTTCGACCTGGGCGTCGGTGTGCTGGGACAGGGCAGGGTTCCGCGTCCAGTGCACCAGGCAGGGCTGCGGCGGAGGGAGCCGCGCCTCGCCGCCGGGGACGTCGACGGCGATGACCGCGAGCTGGAGGTCCTCCTCGCGCGGGCGGCCCGCCGGGTCCGCCGACAGGCACAACTGGTAGCGGCGGGTCTCGTCGCCCCAGGCCCGGGTGACGAACCGGCCGGTGCCGTCCGCCTCAGCGGTCAGCTCGGCCTTGGCGGGAAAGACCTGCTTGAGGTAGCGCACCGAGCAACCGGGCATCGTGGTCACGGAGATCGTCAGCTCGGGCACCGACTTGGTGAGGAGACCGTCCACCAGCCTCTCGTACGCGGCGGGCAGGTCCCGTTCCTCGCGCACCGAGTCGGCGCGGCCGTGCAGCCGGGTGGTGATACGCACCAGTTCCCGGCCGTCCCAGTGGTCGCCGATGCCCCAGGCGTCGCAGACGAACCGGCCCGCACAGGTATCCAGCACCTGGTCGAGCGGCATCTGCTCGTCGTGCTGGTTCTTGCCGTCGGTCAGCAGCAGGACGTGTCCGATGGGCGCGTCCGCTTCCGCCAGCAGCCGACGGCTCAGATCCAGCCAGGAGCCGATGCAGGTGCCACCGCCCGCGACCAGGTCGTGCACGGCACGCGCCGCGCGCGCCCGGGTGCCGGGCGAGGCCAGGGCCGTCCCAGGGGTGGCCGGGTAGGCCATGGTCGCCTGGTGGTCACCCCTCACCACCGCGAACGGGGTGCCGTCGGGCAGCTTGCGGATCGCCGCGAGCGCCGCCTGCTGGGCCGCGTGCAGCTTCTCCACCGGCCAGCTCATCGAGCTGGAACAGTCGACGGCGAGGACCTGCGCGAGCATGGGCGCGTCCGGTCGGCCGCCGCCCCCGGTACCGTCCACCCGGACGCTGAGGACGCAGTGCATCTGCGGGTCCGCGGCCCCGTCGGAGAGGTACTTCCACTGGCTCGTCTCCAGCCCCACCGCCACCCGCCCGGCCGGCCCGCCCGCCCGGGGCCTCTCCGTGTCCACGCTGTCCGTGCCCCCTCGCCGTCGTTCCTGCCGTTGTCGAGTTCCCGCGCTTCTGCGGTCCTGCCACCCTGTGGTCCTGCCGTGTTGCCGTGGTGCCGTGGTGCCGTGGTGCCGTGGTGCCGTGGTGCTCCACCGCGAGCCGGTGCTCGCCGGCGGTGTCCCGCACCACCGGATGCTCACGCCGTCCCCCGCCACCCCCGCAGCAGCGTGCGCGGGCCGGGCGGTACGGGGAGCACCTCGTACGCCAGGTCGAGAAGGTCGCCCCGGGCGTCGACGTTGTGTGCTTGGTCGGCCAGCCCCTTCAACGACCGGTGCAGGAGCCCGCGCAGGGCGTCCTCGGTGTCCTGCGGACCGAACAGCTCACCGGCGGGAAAGCCGCCGCCCCAGCCCTCCGGCGGGCGGTGCGCGAGGGCTTGCTCCCGCACTTCGGTCACCAGCCGGTCCCACGCCCCGCGGTCGTCCAGGTGCAGCCCGGCGAGCCGCCGGGCAGCCTCGCGCAGTTCGGCACCGGCCGGCCGGGAACCGCCCGGCAGCCGACCTGTCAGCACCCGGACCGCGGCGACACGGGCGGCGTCGTAGTGCCGGGACGTGGCCGGTACCTCGTCCAGGACGTCGACGGCCGCCCGGCGGCCATCCCTGCGCAGGCGCAGCCGGGCCACTCCGAAGGCGGCGCTGCCCTGCGTGGGATCGCGTCGCCTGACCGCCTCGTAGTACTGCTCCGCCAACTGCTCGAGGGCCGCCGCCTGGTGGGCCCGCGGCTGCTCGGGGCGCGGCGGACGGCTCCGCGCCGCTCCGGCGTCCGCGGGGCGGGGTGGGGCGGCGGGCTCGCGCAGCCGCTCGGCCAGGTACTCGGAGCAGTATCCGAGGGCCAGCTTCGGCGCGGCCTCACCGGGCAACGCGGCGTAGGCGGCGGCAAACTCCCCCTGCGCCTCGTCCACCGCCCCGCGCGTGAGATGCGCCAGCCCCCGGTGCCAGAAGATCCGCCAGTCGTGCGGACCGCTCCATGCCTCCGCCCGGGCCATCCACGCCCCGGCGCGCTCCGTGTCCCCGGCGTTCAGATAGGCGCGGCACAGCCACAGCGCGGTCTCCGCGGTGCGCAAGGCCGGATCGGTCTCCGTCTGCTCGGCGATGCGGTCGGGAGTGCCGGCGGCGAGCCCGCCGAGCAGCACCGCCGCCGGGTCCGAGGCATCGGGGCGGGGGACCGGCAGGGCACGGGCCGTCTCCCGTGGATCGGGAGCGCCGGCCGGCAGCACCGGCACCCGGCAGTCCGGGTGTTTCGGGCGTTCCGTCCACCGGTCCAGCGCGGGGGCCGTACCGAGGCCGTCGCCGAAGACGGCGGCCGTCGCCCCGAACCGGGTGGAGCGTTCCGGGTACGGCTCGTGCCCGCCCAGCGCCTGGTGCTCACGCAGCACCTCCCACAACTGGCGGGACATCTCCGCCGCCGAACGGAACCGGGCGGCCGGCTCGGGGTGGGTGGCCCGGCGGATCAGTTCCTCGAAGGAGCGCGCGGCCAGACCGGCGGGCCCGGTCGCCCGTTCGGCGAGCACCTTCAGAGTCCGGCCGACGGTGTACAGGTCGCTGTCGACGGCGAAGCCGCGTGCGTCGCGCTCCTTCTTCGACGGCGCGTAGCCGTTCGTGTGGACGAGCCCGGACGAGCGGTCGTCGGTCCGGCGGATGGCGCCCAGATCGATGACCTTGATCTCGCGGCCGTAGTGGATGACGTTCTCGGGCTTCATGTCGCAGTAGAGCAGGCCCTGGTCGTGCAGGTACTCCAGCGCACCGAGGATCTTGCATCCGTAGGTGATGACGTGACCGAAAGTGAAGCCCTCCTCGCCGAACAGCCGCTCCAGCTCGTCCTCGGGGGCGAACCGGATCCAGGCCAGGGACCGGCCGCCGACGTACTCCATGACGATGTAGCCGGTCGGTTCGGCATCGCCCGGTGCCTGGTGCCCGACGTGGGTGACGATGCGGACGATGTCCCGGTGATGGAGGGTGGTGAGCGAGCGGCGCTCCTCGACGGCCCCCCGGCGGGCCACGGCGTCCCCGGTGTTGATCAGCCCCTTGAGGACGACGTGCAGGCCGGGCACCCGGGTGTCCTCGGCCAGGTAGACCCAGCCGTGTCCGCCGACCGCGAGATAGCCGAGCACCTCGTAGTGGTCGCCGACCCGGTCGCCGGGGCGCAGTTTCGGCAGGAACGAGTACGCCGTACCGCAGTCCGGGCAGAACCCGTGGTCGGGTGCGGGTCCGCCGTCGTACGAGATCCCGATGGTGCCGGCGCAGTTGTCGACACCGCAGCGCCGGCCGCCGGTGGGAGGACGGGCTTCGGTGCGGGCCGCCTCGGACGCCGGGGGCGCGGGCAGATACGGGAGGACCAGCAGTCCGTCGCGGTCGAGCGCGCCGACGGGCGGAGGGACGGGACGGTGCGCGGGTGAGGGCGGCTCGGCGGGCTCGGCCGGGCGGGCCGGGGGCTCGGCGGGACGGGTCGGGCGCGTCGTGGGAGTGGCGGCGCGGCGGAAGCAGGTGTCGCAATAACCGGTGACCATGATCCGGCCGCCCCGGCAGTCGTCTCTGCCGCAGTCCGTGCCGCTCATTCCGGTCGCCCCCCGTCGCGGTACGAGGAAGCGTCCCCGTACCCGCTGCCGCGGTCCGTACCGCTCATTCCGGTCGCCCCCCGTCGCTGCCCGCGGTCCGTGCCGCTCCCCGCATCCCCGCCGGGCTCCGTGCCGCTCCCAGCATCCCCGCCGGGCTCCGTGCGGGCGTCGACATCCCCGCCGGGCTCCGTGCGGGCGTCGACCCGGCGGGTGAAGTCGTCCACCGCCGCCTCCGCCGCGCGTACGTCGCAGGGGGTCGCCCGGAGCAGGGCGTGGGCCCGCAGGTAGAGCTCGTCGACCGCCGGTTCCTCCGCGCCCCGGGTGGCGCGCTGATGCAGGACGTGGTAGCTGCGCAGCCGGCCGGCGAGTTCGTCGCGCCGGGCGGCCAGCTGGTCGAGGCGGCCGAGGTGCCTCGTCAGCCGGGCGGAGACCCGGTCGGCCAGCTGTTCGTACCGGGCCGGATCAGGTCCGCCGCCGGGGGCTCTCGTCCGGAGCAGGTCGAAGAGGGCGGCGTGCGCGGCCACCAGATCCGAGTCGAGGGGAGGAACACCCTCCGGTACCACGGTCGAGCGGCGCTCGAACACGGCTGCGGCGAGGGGACCGGTGATGTCCCGCAGCCGCTCGACGAGCCTGTCCCGGTGCTCCCGCGCCGGCCGGTCCAGCAGGAGCCGGCGCGCCTGGCGGTGGTGTTCGCCGTCCGTCCGGAAGACCAGCAGCAGGCGGCTGCCTCCTGCGCGCAGTACGTCCAGGAGTTCCAGCAGCGCCGGAGGGTCGAGCGCCTCGTCCACGCCGACGACGACCAGGGTGAGCGTGACCTTCGCCGTCCGGATGCGGTCGGCCGGGGATTCCCCGGTGTGCTGCCACAACCCCATGCGCTCGGCGATCCGCTCGGCGATCTCGGTGGAGGCCAGACCCCCGGCGTGCAACGCGAGGTCGTGGTCGCCGGCCGACGGGACGGTGCCGGGCGGTTCGAGTGAGGTGCGGCCGACGGAGACCGCGGTGCGTAATTCCCGGTCGGCGAGGGTGATGGCGCGGCGCAGCGTGGCGGCGCGCGCGTCGTCGTCGTGCCCGACCACACTGATCTTCAACGGGGTGCCGTCGTCCTGCAACCAGTCGGCGAGGCGCTGGGCGAACCGCTCGTCGAACAGTTCCCGGGCGGCGTCGTCGTCGGTGGAGCGCAGCCGGGCGTCGACCGCCGTGCGCCCCACCGTGAATGCCTCGACCCGGGGCAGATGACGGACGATGGTCTCGGCGGGCGTCATGTAGGAGTAGAGGTTGCCGTGCTGGTCCCGTTGGCCGCTGAGCACCATCCCGATGACCTCGCCGGTCAGGCTGTCGGCGACCCCCGCGCCACTGCACCCCGGGCTCGCCACCTCGCCCGGACTGGCCGGGCTCATCTGCACCTGCCCGTCGCGTCCGCAGCCGCCCACGACGGTGGCGCGGAACCAGATGCCGCCGTTGTGGTCGAGCGGGAAGCCGTACATCCGTACCTTGCGGTCGGGTGCGGACAGCCGGTGGAGCCGGACGGCGTCCCCCGGCGGCCGCGACTTCTCCAGCCGCAGCAGGGCGACGTCCCCACCGGGATCGCCGTCCGCGTCGAGTGCTTCCGGCACGTAGGCATCGTCGTCCACCCGGGCGAGGACCGCGGGTACACCGTGCCCCGGCGCCCCGACGAACTCCGCGGTGAGGACGGCCCCCACCCCGCCCACCACGTGGGCGCAGGTGAGCACGTGGTCGGCGCTCAGCAGAATGCCGGCCCCCGCGATCTCACCGTCCGCTCCTCGGAGCCGCACCGCCCAACTCGGCGTCTCCATCGACGAGACGGCCAGGACTCCCCCGTCCGCAGCCATGCCCGTGACTATACGGGCGCCCGGAGCTGTCGCATACTGATGCGTCACTGGTTCAACGGGCCGTCTGTGGGGGCGAATTGACGAACGAACCTGACTTCGTTGGGTTGGCCGAGGTGATCCGCCGGATCAGGAGCGAACTGGAGCTCGCCCGCGCCGACGCGGTGGGCCAGAACCTCGGTTTCACCGTGGAGGACGTGAATCTGACCTTCACCGTCCAGGTCCACCGGTCCGGCACCGGCAAGGGCGGTGTCCGGATCGGAGTGGTCACGGCCGAGCTCGGCGCGACGCTGGACCGCCAGACGACCCACCAAATAGAGGTGACCCTGAAACCGGAACTGGCTTCCGGCGAGCGGCTGAAAGTGCGCCGCCCCCAGGCTCCGCCCACCGGATCGGGACGAGCGTCGCCGCCGCAGGAGCCGTAGGTGGACGGGGGGTACGCACCACCGGCCGCAGGCGCCCCGTCACGGTGGGTGAGCGTGCCGGTGTCGGCGCCGCCGGCTCGGTGTCGGTCGGACCGCACACGGACGTCTTCCCCGACCCCGACCGGCTCGACATCACCCGCGACGCCCGCCGGCACGTCGCCTTCGGGTTCGGCGTGCACCAGTGCCTCGGCC
>NZ_JBSFVR010000202.1:0-13003 GCF_053592415.1 Streptomyces sp. NPDC002690
ACCCCGCACGAGCAGTACCCGTCCACGCCGCAGGATCAGCTCCGGCCCGTGGTGGGACGACTCCGGCCGCCCGGTGAGGCGCAGGCCGCGGCCGAGGCACCCGGTGCCCCGGCTCCCGGAGGCCCGCAGCCACCGCGCCAGATCCGCCGCGAGGCCCAGGGCCCGCCGCTGCCGCAGCGCACCTCGGAGCGGTCGACGCCCACGGGAGCCCACCCCACCCCCTCGGAGCGCACCGGGCCGGCCGCGTACCCCGAGCCGCAGCCCGCGCCGCTCGCCCGCCCCGAGCTGCCCCGGCGGACCAATCAGGAGAACCTGGTGCCGCAGCTCCGCCAGGCCCCGGTGCGCCGCGTCCCGGACGAGCACGCCGTGCACGACCCGGGTCTCGTCGCCGCCTTCCGGCGCGGAATCGACCTGGCGGAGGCCCGGTCGGCGCAGGACGCGGAGCCCCCGGCCGGCGGCGCACCCCTTCCGCCCGCGCCCGGAACGTCCCCGCGGGCGGCGGGCCAGGGCCTCCCGCCGGGGACCGGGGTCACCCCGGTGCCGGGGGTCGCCGCGCCGCCCGGGGTCACCGCGCCGGGGTTCGCCCCGTACGCCGTTCCGGCCGCGCCACCGGTCCGGCGGGTCACCCCGCTGCCCGTACGCGCGCCGGCCGCACCGTCCGAAAGGGGAGTCCCGGGCCGCCCCGGCCCCCGCAGCGAGAACCCCGGCCCGCGCAGCGAGAACCCCGACCCCCGTCACGAGAACCCCGACCCCCGTCACGAGAACCCCGACCCCCGTCACGAGAACACGTACAAGGAGTAGATGCACCATGCCGAGCGAAATGACGTCCGGTCAGGTCGCCGACCTCGACTGGCTGCTGAGCGGACTCGTCCAACGTGTTCCGTACACGCGCAGTGCCGTCCTGTTGTCCGCGGACGGGCTGGTGAAGTCGGTCCACGGCATGGATTCCGACAGCGCGGACCATATGGCGGCCCTGGCGGCCGGGCTCTACTCCCTGGGCCGCAGCGCCGGGGCGAGGTTCGGGGACAACGGCGACGTGCGCCAAGTCGTGGTCGAACTCGACTCGACCCTGCTCTTCGTCTCCACCGCCGGTTCCGGAACCTGCCTCGCCGTCCTCGCCGGCCGGGAGGCCGACGCGGCGGTCCTCGGGTACGAGATGACCATGCTGGTCAAGAGCGTGCGACCGTATCTGGCCACCCCGGCGCGGCACATGGCGGGGACACCGTTCACTCCGGGGCTGTGAGGGTGCGGGCTCAGGAAGGACCGCTGCTCGACGCCGAGGCCGGCCGGCTCGTCCGTCCGTACACGGTCAGCAGCGGCCGGACCCGGCCGACGACCGAGCTCGACCTGCTCTCGCTGATCATGGCCACCGGCAGGAAACCGCAGGCCCACCTGGGCCACGAACACACCGTGACACTCGGGCTCTGCGAAGGCCCCACGTCCGTCGCCGAGGTGGCCGCGCATCTGCGGCTGCCCGCGACGGTCGCCAAGGTCCTCGTCTCCGACCTGGTGGACTGCGGGGCCGTCACCGCGCACGCCCCCGCCTTCCAGGACATGCCCACCGACCGAACCCTGCTGGAGGCAGTGCTCGATGGCCTACGACGACAACTCTGACAGCACTGCCCGCCCCGCGCCCTTCCCCGTGGCCCTCAAGGTCCTGGTCGCGGGTGGGTTCGGGGTCGGCAAGACGACGTTCGTGGGCGCCGTCAGCGAGATCGCCCCGCTGAGCACCGAGGAGCTGCTCACCCAGATCGGTGTGGGTACGGACAACCTCGACGGCATCGAGTCGAAGCGGTCCACCACCGTCGCCATGGACTTCGGCCGGATCACCCTCGACCAGAGCCACGTCCTGTACCTCTTCGGCACCCCCGGCCAGGAACGCTTCTGGTTCATGTGGGACGAGCTGTCCCAGGGCGCCCTGGGTGCGGTGGTGCTGGCCGACACCCGCCGCCTCGAAGAGTGCTTCGCCGCCGTCGACTTCTTCGAACGGCGCGGCATCGGCTTCATCGTCGCCGTCAACGAGTTCGACGGCGCCTACCGCTACGCGCCCGACGAGGTCCGGTCGGCACTGGACCTCCCGCCGGGCGTCCCGGTCGTCCTGTGCGACGCCCGGATCGCCAGTTCAGGTACGGGGGCGCTGGTGACGCTCCTTCAGCACCTCATCAACGCCACCGCGACCCCGGCCCCGGCCCCGGCCCCGCTCCAGACGTACGGAGCACACCCGTGACGGGCAGGCAGCTGCTCACGCCGGTCGACCGCGACGGCTCCGCCCGAGCCGCCCGGTTGCGCCGGCTCGGACTGGGGGAGCGGCCGGACACCACCTTCGACAACTTCGACGACTTCGCGGACCGGGTCGCGGCCGTGACCGCCGCCCCCTACTCCATGGTCAATTTCATCGACGAGAACCGTCAGTTCTTCGCCGGTCTGCACACACCCGCGGGCAACCAGGGCGGCGGCGACCTCGGAACCGCCGCCGCGCGCAGCAACCGGAGCGACCGCTACATGGCGCGCGACCACGGCTACTGCCCGCACGTCCTGGTACGGCGCAAGGCCCTGGTGCTGGACGACGTCTGCGACTACCCGCGCTTCGCGGGAAACCCGGTCGTGGACGGGATAGGGATTCGGTCCTACCTCGGGGCTCCGCTCATCGACGGCGCGGGCGTCGCGATCGGGACCGTCTGCGCCGTCGACACCGTCCCCCGGCCGTGGGGGCGCGCGGGGCTCGTCACCATCAAGGCGCTCGCCCAGGAACTGATGGGCCACATCGACCGCCGGGAGCTGCCCCGCCGCTGAGGAGGCGGGCGAAGGGCCGTCCCGCGCGTGGCGCGTTCCTTCAGCCGTGCAGGAAGTGGGTGATGCGGCCCCGCAGCCCTGCGGCGTCCAGCCCGTGCGCCGCGACGTGCTCGTCCATCCGCCCGTAGCGGCGGAGTTCCGCGCGGCCCACACCCAGCCCCAGTACCCGGTGCGGACGATCGAGCAGGGCTTCGGTCGCCACCGCCACGGAGGTACCGGCGAGGTACGGCTCCACGAGCACCACGTCGGCGGTGCCCGCACCCGTCGCCCTGCGCAGCCCGCCGCGATCGAAGGGCCGCACCGTGGTCGCGTACAACACCGTCGTGTCCAGCCCCTCCGTCGCTGCGAGCACGTCGTCCAGCGTCGGGCCGACCGCGACGACGACGCCCCGGGAGCCCTCGCGCACGGTGAGGAAGCCGTTCCCGTCCACCGGCATGGCCCGGTGGTTCGTCTGCAGCGACAACCGCAGGTAGTCCTTCTCGTCCCCGGCGGCGGCCCGCCGCAGCAGTGCCTCCGCTTCGTCGGGGTGGCCGGGGACGTGGACGTTCCAGCCGTCGAGCGTGTCCATGAGCGCCACGTCACCGGGAGACATGTGCGTGACGCCGGCGGCTGGGAAGTCGTACGAGGCTCCAGCGCTCACCAGCACCCCGGTCACGCCCTGGTGCCCGAAGTCAAGCTTGATCTGTTCGAAGGGGCGCTCCACCAGGAACCCGGCGAAGGTGTGGACGATCGGCCGCATGCCGGTCAGGGCCATACCCGCACCCGCGCCGATGAGCAGCTGCTCGCGGATGCCGACGTTGATCACCCGGTCCGGGTGGCTCCGCTCGGCTCCGGCGAAGCCGTCGCGGCTGATCTCGGCCAGCACGAGGGCCAGATGCGGGTCATGGGCGAGAAGGTCGGTGGTGGTGGAGATGAAGCGGTCCCGCATGGTGTCCACGGGGAGTCCTTCCGTTGTTGCTGAGGGTGAAGTTGAGGGTGAGGGTGAGGGGGCGGGGGCGGTGCGCCGCGGTGGGTGTCGGGCGGGAGTGTGTGGTGGGGCGGGACTCAGGGAGGGCGCCGGCACGGTCAGCGCTTCGGTGCGGTCCGGGCGACCACGGCGTGCGGTCGGCCGGGGTGCGGGGCGGTGAAGGCCGCGTACAGCGCTTCGTGGTCGCCGCCGTCCACGCTCGCCACCGACCACCCGGCGGTCTCGAAGCGCGCCGCGATCCCGCCCGGGCGGCCGTAGGTCGCCGACTGGTTGTCGATCACCACGGTGTGCAACTGCTCCAGGCCGGCGGGCCCGGCGTAGGCGAGCGCCTCGTGATTGCTGCCCTCGTCCAGCTCGGCGTCCCCGACGAGAACCCAGACCCGGGGATCGGTGCGGCCCTGCGCCCGCAGCCCCAGGGTGGTGCCGACCGCGAGAGGGAGACCGTGTCCCAGCGATCCGCTGCCGATCTCGGCGCCCGGTACCCGCAGCCGGTCCGGGTGCTGGCCCAGCGGCGAGTCGAACGAGCCGAAGCCGGCGAGCAGCTCCTCCGGGAAGAAGCCGTGGGCGGCGAGCACCGCGTAGTAGGCCATGGGCCCGTGGCCCTTGGACAGCAGGAACCTGTCCCGCTCCGGATCGTCCACGGTCGCGGGGCCGACCCGGAGAACCTGGTCGTAGAGCACCCAGAGCACGTCCAGGGTGGAGGTGGCGGCGGGCCCGTGCTTCTCGTCGCCGGTCATGAGGCCCATCAGTCGGTTCAGGTCCTCGTAGCGGTACGTGCGGAGCCGGGAAACGGTGGAATTCGTCATGCCGATCATGGTCCAACCTCAACCTTGGTTGAGGTCAAGCGGAAGTGGTTCGAAACCACCCGTCCAAGTGCGGTATCGTTCTCATGCGCGTTCGGCCAGGGCAACAGTCCAGGTCAGACGAGTGCCGGGACGTGGCGCAGCTTGGTAGCGCACTTGACTGGGGGTCAAGGGGTCGCAGGTTCAAATCCTGTCGTCCCGACTGGAGACAGTCGCAGGTCAGGGCCGGATTCGGAGCTATCCGAATCCGGCCCTTGATCATTTTTGGGGACCAGTTGGGGACCAGCTGGAGTCTGGGCGTCCTTGACCGCGTCAGCGGGTCATGACGATGGGGCTCGGCAATGAGCGCGGTGCGCGCAGCGCCGTGAAGTGGGCTGACAGTGCGGCTCCGGCCGCAGTGATCTTGTGGACGTCCGGGTGCAGGTAGCGCTGGGTGGTGGTCAGTGAGCCGTGGCCGGCGATCCTGCGAAGGACGTGTACCTGGACCCCGGCGTCGGCGAACCAGGTCAGTGCGGTGTGTCGGAGGTCGTGGCGGCGCAGATGCTCGTAGCCGAGCTTGGTGACCACGTCGTCCCAGTGTGTGGCATCGCGCAGGACAGCGGTGGAAATGCGCCCGCCTCGCGGGCCCGTGAACAGGCGGGCGTCCGGATTGGGGCCGGCGGACAGGATGCGCTGGGCGACGAGAGGGCGGATCTCCTCGACGATGGGAACCTTGCGGGCCCGCTTGCCCTTGGTGCCCTTGTCGGTGAGCCCGCCGGGTGCGGGTGTGGTCTGACGCCGCACGGTCCAGATCCACTGGGTGGTGTCGATGTCTCCGACGCGGCAGCCCGAGATCTCTCCGATCCGTGCGGCAGTGCACGCGGCGAAGATGACCACGTCTCCCCAGCCGCGGTACTCGTCGTGGGAGGCGGCCACGAGCGCGTTGGCCAGTGCGACGAGCGTCTCCCAGTCAGGGCAGGGCAGGAAGCTGCGCTTCGAGTAGAAGGTGCGCCCGCTCGCCCAGCCGCGGATACCGAGGCACTGGCGGAGCCATTCGTCCACGAGCTCCATCTCCCGAAGCACCTCGTCCTGATCGTGGGCGAGGATGGCGCGTGAACGGAGGTACTCCAGCTCGCACTGCGAGAGCACTACATCCGGCGCGTCCAGAAGCGAGCAGCGATCGAGGAAGATGCCGAAGATGTGGCCGGTGCGCATCGACTCGCACTGGATGTCGTAGCGGACCCGTTGGAACGGCGGCATGGCCTGGACTTGGAGGCCCAGTTCGTCTTGCAGGTACGCGCCGAAGTGCTCGGAGGCGACGTCGATGCCGGAGGTCAGTTCCTCTCGGCGGGCGAAGGAGTCCTCTGTGAACCACTTCCTCTTGAGTACGTGCCCTGCGGTGACGGTTGGGATGAATGAGGCATAGCCGATCTCGGACTCAGGCCCGACGACGTCGAACATGTGGTTCTCGGTGTGGTGGATCTGGAACTCTTCGCGGTACTCCGGTCGGAAGCCCTCCAACTCGCCCTCCCGTAGGGCTTTGAGCAGTTCCAGGGCGGCGGACCAGATGTTCGGCGCAGGGTCGAGGGTGTAATTGAACTCCAGCTCGGTTCCGGCGAAGTGCTTGCGGAAGTACCGAAGGTGGTTTCCGAGGGCCGTGCGCGACTCCGCGTGAGTCGCCAGCACCGGGTCGAGCCAACGAAGTTCCTCTACCGGTCCGTGCCCGACCGGATCGCGACTGGTGCGGATGAAGCAGGCGTCTTCGGGGTGGAAGCGGATCTGGGCGTAGGCGTGGTACCCGCCGGCGTGCTCGGACAGATAGCACAGAGGAACTAGACCCGGGGCCTCACCGCTTCCGACGAGTTCGTGCAGCTCGGCTCCGGCGATCGCATCGGGGAAGAGGGCGTTGCCAGCGATGTTTGCGGTTCCGAGCCGGGTTCCATCGGCTCTGAGCGCGTCGACCTGGCAGAGGTCGAGGCGGTTCCACTTGAGGACCACCGTGGTACTCGGGGCACATACTTCTTGCGGGGGAACCCTGACAAGCACGATCGGCTCGTTCGGCCGGCGCGGCTCGGTGGAATTGAGGAGGTGGATTCCGCCCAGCACCACCCAGGCCCCTCGCTGGGGCTCGTACGAAGCATGGTTCACGGACTGCGTTCCCTTCGGGTTGGTTGGGCAGGATGTCTGCGGTGCATGTGGCTGGGGACGCCTAAGGTGTGGCGGATGAGTCATCGTGAACTTGGTCAACTGATCTTGAATGAAGCGGTCGAGGACGCCCGTTCGGCTGCACTGGAGTTCGACGGAGCCAGGACCTGGCTGGATGAAGCCCGGCGGCTTCCGATGGAGCCGCTGGCGGCGGAGGTGTGGGTCACCGACCCCGGGCTGCGGTACATCGTTCTGGTCAAGCACCGTGTGCGCGGCTGGGTGCCACCGGGCGGCAAAGTCGAACCGCACGAGACACCCCGACGGGCAGCGGCGCGGGAACTGCTGGAGGAAACCGGGCTGCGGGTGCAACTGCACGCTGAACCTGCCGCTGTCGCCGTTCGCTCCTACCGGGTCGACTGGTCCCCGACGTTGGGGCTGTCCTACGCCGCGACCGTCGAGCGCGATGTCCGACTCGCAGGAGAGCCTGGTCAGCCGGCGGCGTGGGTCGACCTGGACGCCGAGTGGGACAGCGTCTTCCCCGAGGACCGTGAGCGGATCCGTGCCCACGCCCGACTCCTGGCCGACCGGCGAGTCGGCTCCTCTTGAGCGGTCCGACGAGCCGTAGTTCACAGGATCGCGTCAATCCGGTTCAGGTCCGCGCCGGACAGGACGATCAGCTCCAGTGAGTGCAGGAAGCGACACCACACCGGTTCCAGTCCAGGTTTCCGCTCGAAGTCCTGACGACTCAACTGTCCTTCGGCGTACGCGGCAGTGCGCTGAGCATGCCGTTGCAGCTCGTCGGAGCGGGTCCACCTGGGCTCGCGGGTCTCCCGGGGGCAGGGACGGACTGAACCGGTGACCTGGGCTTCGTAGATCCACCAATGGTGTCCGACTGGGCCGGTGGTTGTGCGGCGGCAGCGGTTGGGCCGCCACTGGTCCAGCAGGAGGTGGAGGCTCGTCACGGTGAGGCCGACCTCTTCGGCGACCTCGTTTCGGGCGGCCTGTTCGGGGTCGCCGTGCTCGCGGACGTGACCGGCGACCGGTGCGAGGCCGATCGGCGGGGTCGCTCTCTCGAAGACCAGGAGCCCGGTCTGCGAGGAGACCAGCACCCCGACGCTGGTGTGGTCGCACCCAGCCACTCCTTTCCGGAGCTCGGGGAACGGGTTCACGACTTGCCTCGGGGTAGTTCGGCGACCACGACGAGCCAACTGGTCGCAGTCGGAGCGTCCGGGCTGGTCAGCGCATAGGCGGCGTTCAAGATCTCCATCCGCTGAGCGTGTGTGAACGCGCCGGTCGGGCGGGCGAATACGGGGATGGACAACCACGCCTTCTTCTCCGCCATGGTGCTGTGCTGAACGGTGACCTCCGTTTCGACCACGGTCAAGCCGGCGTCGGAGAGCTGCTCGACGATCAGGCTGGTGGGGAGTCTCGGCGAGGTCTCCGCGGGCACGGGCATCTGCGTGTATCCGTAGTGGCGGGCAGCTACCTGGTGGATGAGAGCGTTGAGCGAGGGCCCGGTGCGTTCCGTCGACTGGTCCTCGGGGTGGCGAACGCCTGCGAATCCTCCTCCGACGTTGAAGGCGAACCGTCCTCCGGGGCGTAGGAGGCGGGCTACGGCCGAGAACACCTTGCGGGTGTCCGTCTTCCAGATCGCCGAGTTGCACACGACTGCGTCGATGCCGTCGGGTACGTGTTCGGCGAGCTGCTCGGCCGGAGCAGTGACCCACGTCAGGCGAGGGTCGGGCAAGGCACGGCGGCCGACGCGCTGCATCGCGGAGGCGCTGTCCAGAGAAGTGACCCGGGTGTGGGCCTGCACCAGGTCGAGAATCGCGCGGGCGGTCGCGCCCGCCCCGCCGCACAGGTCGACCACCAGGTCCGCGTTGGTCAGGTTGGAGCGCCGGGCGAGGTCGCGGCTCGTTGCGTCGTACATGGGGTGGGCGCGGGTGAAGGCGTCGTACGCGCGGGCATTGTCGTCTTCGTCCCAGCCGAAGACTGCGTCTTGGGGTGCCATGAATGCGGAGCCTCGCTTTGCGGTGACGGTCCGACCGGGCGTGCCGGACCTCGGACGGGTCAGAAGAGTGCGGGCTGCACTGCGGTGGCCGGGGACGTGAACTCTCCGCCGATGGTGATGAGGCGGCCCTTCAGGACCCCGAGGTCGAGCAGGTACACGAGGCTGGTGTCGCCGTCGAGGGCGGCCAGAACCTGGGAGCCGACGCAGGCGCGTACGGTCAGCCCGTGCTCGCCTTCTCGTGGATCGTGCGGGTACGGCTCCCTGTCCGAGCCCGGTGCGCGGAACATCTCGCCCTCGCCGGGTGGTGTCCGCGAGCAGATCGAGCAACAGCTTGGAGGACTGGACTGGGCAGGGATCACCGGCGGCCTGTGCGCTTCCATGAGCGAGCGCGAAACGCTTCAGGCTTCTGTGGCTCTGCTCGATGCCTTTCCCCGTCTGCAGGTAAGGGCCCTACAGTCGCATGGCGTACTTGTGCGTGACGCGGAGGAAATCGGGTTCTTCCACGAAACGTACTTTGATTTTCTCTTCGCTCGGTCGTTCATCTCCGCCGGTGAGGATATTCATGAATTTCTGGCTGGCTCCGGTCAGCACCTGTTCCGACGCGCCCAGACGCGGCAGATCATCGAGCACCTCGCTGGCACGGACCGTGAACGTTTCCGCATCACTGTGGCCCAGCTTTTATCCTCCGATCGGATCCGTTCGCACCTGCACGATGTGATCATCGCGGTCCTCGGGCAAATCGATGCCACCCTGGCGGACTGGCAAGCCCTCGAGCCTGTCGCATGGAGTCGGGCTTCCGTGGCGGGCAAGGTCCGCGGTCTGCTCGCCCTGCCGCAGTGGTTCGACGCTGCCGACCACGATCAGAGGTGGGAACGCTGGCTGAGCATGCCGCAAACCATTGACGCTGCGTTCGCAGAACTGCTGGCCGTCGCGCGATATCGGCCCGAACGTCTCGCAGAGCTGGTGCGACCGTACATAGATGCCGCGCCGGAGTGGCGGCGTCGACTTGTAAGGCTGATCGAGTGGGCGCTCACACCTGACCTCGTTGACCTCGCCGTCGATCTGATCGATCGTGGGTACGCGGATGAGATCAGGGGGCCGATCGCGGTCAACAGCGACTTCTGGTCCCTTCTCTACAGCCTTTCCGAAACCGACCCCGCTCCTGCTGCGCGCCTTGTCGGCGCTTACCTGCGTCGTCACCTTGCCCGTGCGACGCGGCGACGGATTCGGCGACCCGTTCGCTTCCGAGCACCTGGCTACGAACTCACAGGTGGCCGACACAGTCCTGTCGCGCATTGCGCAGGCCGAGCCGCTAACCTACGTCGTCCAGGTTCTGCCGTTCGTCATCGGCGTGGCCACATCCAGCAGCGTGGTCCGAACCGGCTCCCACGACCTCGGTGGCCGCTGGACCTACCGCCTCGTCGGCGGCCACGGTGTCGACGCCGCCTTGCTGGCCACACTCGATACAGCATTGCGCTCGTTGGCTGTCCAAGATCCGGATGCCGCCACCAATGCCCTGCGGCAACTGACCGCCTCACCAGTTCAGGAGCTGAGCTTCCTCGCATGCCGCCTACACACTGTCCTGGGACGGCCCGATGAGGCGATTGCCTGGCTTCTGACCGACGAGCGCCACCTGCGCCTGGGGTGGGTGGACAGTGCGCGTTGGGCCTCACGCGAACTCATCAAGGCCACGACCCCCTACTGCACTGGCGAGACGCTCGACCGTTTGACCACGGTGCTGCTTGGCTACTATCCGGCATGGGAGCGTCGGCGGCAGAAGGCACGTCCCAGTGCATGGGGTTGGACCCAGTACGAGCTGCTGTCGGCGATCTACCCCTCGCGCCGCAGCGCAGCGGTACGCCGCCGGCTCAGTGAATTGGAGCGCAAGTTCCCCGGCCAGGTTCCGTCTCCACCCGAGCCAGTCAAAGCCGAGTTCGTCGGTTCACCGATCGGCGACCACGCCGCTCGGTACATGACCGACGACCAGTGGCGCCGCGCCTTGAACAAGTACGCCCAGCCCCGACTTGAACGGTTCTGGCCCCGCAGAGGAGGCATCCACGAGCTGGCCCGGACACTGGGTAGCAGCGCGCAACAGGAACCCGACCGCTTCACCGACTTTGCCTTCACTCTTGGCTCGGGATCACCGGCCGCCTATCTCTGCGCCATTGTTGAGGCGGTTACGTCCCACCTGGACATCTCCCGCTGGGAGCAACTGGCTCTCCATGCGCACCTGGTCCTCGGCGTCGAGGCGGCGCCTACGATCTGCCGCGCACTCCAGGCGGCCCCGGAGAAGTTCACTCCTGCTCTGTTCTCTGCCTTCGACAGCTACACCACCGATCTCTGTCCCGAGCGTGACATCCGTGATCTCGATGCTGAAGGAGTCCGCACGGATCTGCTGACCGCCGGAGTGAACTCCATCCGAGGCCAGGCAGCACTCACCGTTGCCGCCATGCTGTTCCACGACAGTCAGCACCGCCGCGTACTCACCCCTTTGGTCACCCGTCTAGCCAATGATCCAGCGCTCGCCGTCCGGGTCTGCGCTGCCGAAGCTGTGTTGGCACTGATGAAGCACGACCCTCAGGCCGCCTTGGACGTAGCTGACCAGCTACTGACTCACCAGGACGTCAACGTCCACAACGCCCCTACCACCCAAAAACTACTAATTCATTCACTAGTCCGCTATTCCGTACGATTTACCCCCCATCTTTGTAATGCGCTCGGAGGCCCTGGGGGAGGAGTAGTCGAACTTGCCGGTCAGACCTGGGCAGTTGCTGCCATACAGGGATGTCTTGCCGTTGGTGTGCCCCAGACCGTTGAAGAACTGGACGATGCCGCCCGCCGCGGCGCGGCAGCCGTTCTCGCCCGCAGTGTCGACCACTGCCTGCATCTCGTCCCCTTGTTCGATGATGACGATGCGGAGGTCCGTAAGAACGCCTCCCTGGGCGTGAGGCGCGCCTTCGACCTGCTTTCCGCACGCGTCGATGAGTTCGTCATAGCTTTCCTGAATAGCCGGGCATTCGCCGACCACCTCGAGCATCTTGTCTTCGCCCTCCACGATCACGCCGGACCTTTGCCCACTGTGGTCATCGAGGCGTGCGAGCGTATCGTCCAGCATGCTGGCAGGGAGCTCGGCGACATAAGAACCCACCTCGCAGCGGACGGTAATTATCTGGTCTGGACGGTTCTCCGCTTGTACCGCCAAAGCCCGCCCGCGTTGCGAACTCGGTGCCTGGACATCATTGACAGACTCTCGCAAGCAGGCGCCTACGGCTTGAATGCCGCTCTGGAGAACGAACGCTGAAAAAGCGGACCCGGTAAGTCCGAACGAGATCATGAGGCGAGGCTTTTTGAGGTGTTGGGCTGGGGACCAGTAGCGGGGACCAGTGCATGATGCACGCAGCGGCCTCTCGGCGTCTGATGTACTGATTGATGGTTGCGCGAGGTTTCTTTCCATTACTTGGACGGGGTAATGGCGGTGCGGAACTCTTATTTTCGAGGAGCGAAGTCGAGGGACTTGTGGGTATGGGCTTCCCCGGCGTGGCCGGGGGTTGGTGGCGGCGCGGTATCCCTGTAAATGATCAAGAGGTGATCCCGGCGTGAGTTGAGAGGCTCGCTCGGGATCTCGGCCGGGCGCGGGAAGAGGTTTCTTGGGGACCAGTTGGGGACCACGCGCTATGCCCGGTGGTGCACGTCGCACGCTTTCATACGCGAAGTGCGCCCGGATTAAGTCTGCTTTATCCAGAAAATACCCTCGACCCTCACTCCTGGGGGGCAAGGGGTCGCAGGTTCAAATCCTGTCGTCCCGACTGGAGACAGTCGTTGTTCGAGGGCCGGTTTCGGAGAGATCCGAAACCGGCCCTCGTTTTTTTTCGGGGACCAGTCAGGGTCCGAGCGTCCTCGACCGAGTCAGCGGGGCATGACGGCGGGGCTCGGTAGTGAGCGTGGTGCGCGCAGCGCGCTGAAGTGGGCTGACGGTGCCGCCCCGGCCGCCGTGATCTTGTGGACATCCGGGTGCAGGTAGCGCTGGGTGGTGGCCGGCGATTCTGCGAAGGACCTCTACTCGGACTCCGGCGCCGACGGACCAGGCCCGGGGGCGGGTGTGGTCGATGCCGCACATTCGGCACACCATTGTGCGCGCGATCGCAAGGCGGAGGGCTGCCCCGATACTCGAGGCTGTCCCGCAACTCCTGGCGGGTGTGCGACGACAGTTAGAGCTCGTAACACGATCTTGCTGAATCGTCCTGGTAGGCCGTTACCGGTGTGATGATTCGGCCGTTCGTGAGGGTGTGGGTACCCGACCGTGGA
>NZ_JBSFVR010000203.1:0-12983 GCF_053592415.1 Streptomyces sp. NPDC002690
ACCATGCCGAGCTGCCGGTAGAACTCGCGTTGGGCGACGGTCCAGGCGCCGGTGCCAGCGCTGGAGCGCGCCGCGGAGCTGACCCCGGACCGGGAGCAGCGCGCCCGCCGTCTGCTCGCCGCGGCCATGTCGGCGGTGCACGGAGGACACCCGCAGTGGGTGAACGAGATCGCCTCCCGGGTGACCGCGCTGACGGACGACGAGCAGCTCCTCGCCGAGGCGTCGATCCTCGCGGGCTGGTCGCTGGCCGTGACGCTCCGGTACGACGACTCCATCGGGTACCTGTTGCCGGTGGCCGAATCGATGGCCGTCGAGTCCCCCGTGCTCGCCCTGGACGCGGCGGGGACGGCCGCGACGCCGGCGTACCGGTCCGGCAACCCCTTCCACCGGACCGAGCTCCTGCGGATCACCGGTCTCGTCAGGGGGGAACCGCACAAGACCGACCGCATCTGGGTACTGGCGTCGTGCGCTCCCTTCACCGCCCGCGACCGGGCCATGGAGCTCTTCCGCGACGCACTGGAGGCGCTGCCGGAGGACGGGCTGAACGACACCATCGTGCTCGGTGGCGCGGCCTGGGCGCTGGACGAGACGGATCAGGCGGTACGCCTCCTCGGGCGGGCCATGGATCATCTGCGCCGGGCCGCGACGGCGGGTGCCAACGCGACCGTCGCGTTCTCGCTCGCCAACTCCCTGTTCGAGAGCGGCGCCTGGAGTGCGGCCCAGTCCAGCGCCGAGGAGGCGTTCTGGATGGCGACGGAGGCGGGCGCGGACTACATGGCGGTGGGTTCGCCGCTCCTCCAGGCCACGCTGCGCGCCGCGCGCGGGGACCACGCCGGTGCACGCACCCGGGCCGAGCAGGCCGTACGCACCGTCGGCCTGCGCAAGTTGCCGGGCCTGTACGTGAGCCACCGGCGGGCACTCGCCATGGCGGCCCTCGCGGAGGGCGACCACCAGACGGCCTACGAGCAGTTCCGGCGTACCTTCACCCGGGACTTCCATCCGCAGCCCGTGCACTACCACGCGTCCCTGTACTGCGTCGCCGATCTCGCCGCCGCGGCCGTCCGTGCCGGGCAGACGGACGACGCCCGCACCGTGCTCGGGGCCGCCGAGGGGACTCTGATCGGGTCACGCTCCGTCCGGCTGGACGCGATTCTGCACCGTGCCCGGGCGCTGCTCAGCGAATCCGACGGGGCCGAGGCGCACTTCCGTGCGGCGCTCGACCCGGCCGGCGCCCGGTGGCCCTTCGAACACGCGCTGGTCCACCTGGACTTCGGCGAGTGGCTGCGGCGCCACCGGCGGAGCGCCGAGGCGCGTCCGCTGCTCGGCACCGCGCTGGAGTTCTTCGAACGACTCGACGCCCGGCCGTGGATCGAGCGTGCCTCCGCCGAACTCCGTGCGGCGGGCGTGACCGTGACGGCCGTGACCGGTCCCGACGCCGCGGCCGGCCTGACACCCCAGGAACTCCAGATCGCGCAACTGGCGGCGGAGGGCCTCACCAACCGGGACATCGGTGCCCGGCTCTACCTGTCGCCGCGGACCATCGGATTCCATCTGCACAAGATCTTCCCCAAGCTCGGGGTCACCGCGCGCGGCCAGCTCCGCGACGTGCTGGGGACCGGTCCGGGATCGGACTGAGGGGTCGGTCCCGGTGGGCCACCAGGCCGGCGCGCACGCGCCGGCCTGCAAGGCCCCCGGGAGCCGGGCCGGCCCGCGCCGCGGGCGGGCAGGACCGTGCAGCCGGTACCAGCTCTTTCAGGGGGGCGTGGCGGATGTTCCCAGGGGCGGTGGCGAACGTGTGATGGCGGCCCCGGCCGTCACCGGCCGCACACGGTCACGTCCGCCTCGGCCGGGGCGGCCCGGTCTCCACGGCCGCCGCTGTTCAGGACCGGACGGGCAGGCGCGGCACGCTGTCGATGAGGCGGCGGGTGTAGGGGTGCGCCGGTGCTCCGAGCACCTGGGAGGTGGCGCCCTGCTCGACGATCTCGCCGCGCTCCAGCACCGCGGTGCGCTCGCAGAGGGTGGCCACCACCGAGAGGTCGTGGGAGACCATGACGAGCGTGAGGCCCCGCTCCTCCTTGAGTTCGGCCAGCAGGTCGACGACCTTGACCCGGGTGGTGACGTCCAGCGCGCTGACCGGTTCGTCGGCGAGCAGGACGCGCGGGTCGCAGACGGTGGCGCGGGCGATGGCGATGCGCTGGCGCTGTCCGCCGGAGAACTCGTGCGGGTAACGGTCGACGGCATCGGCCTGGAGGCCGACCCGTTCCAGTGCGGCGGCGACCTTGGGAGCGGCGGTCGTGCGGCTGTCGATGCCGAGGGAGCGCAGGGGCTCCGCGACGATCGCGCCGACCTGGCGGCTGGGGTCGAGCGAGGAGTAGGGATCCTGGAAGACGCAACTCACGCTGCGCCGGAAGCGGCGCATCTGTGTGCGGTCCCGGGTGTTCAGATCGGCCCCGTCGAAGCGGACGGTACCGGCCGTGGGCCGGGCGAGACCGAGCAGCAGGCGGAGCAGGGTCGTCTTGCCCGCGCCGGACTCGCCGACCAGCGCGAGGCTCTCGCCCGCGTCGACGGCGAGGGAAACGTCCCGCACCACGTCGGCGGTGGAGCCCCGGTAGCGTACGGCGGCGTCCTTGAGCTCCAGTACGGGCGTCATCGCTCGCTCCTCAGGTCCAGGGCGGATTCCAGTTTCCGGGCGCTGGCGACGAGGGTGCGGGTGTACTCCTCGCGCGGTGCGTGCACCACGTCGTGGACGGAGCCCTGCTCGACGGCCCGGCCGTCCTTCATGACGAGGACCCGGTCGGTGACCTTGGCGACGACGGCGAGGTCGTGGCTGACGAACAGCACGGCCATCTCCTTCTCGCGTACCAGGCCGTCGATCAGTTCCAGCATCTCCGCCTGGACGGAGACGTCCAGGGCGGTGGTGGGTTCGTCGGCGATGAGCAGCTTCGGTTCGCAGGCGAGCGCCATGGCCAGCGCGACGCGCTGGCGCTGACCGCCGGAGATCTCGTGCGCGAAGGCGCGCGAGATCCGTTCGGGTTCGGGGAGCCGGACCTGCTCCAGCGCCTCGATCACGGCGGCGCGCAGGGGCTTGCCCTTCAGGCCGGTGCGCCGGGCGAGCGGTTCGGCGATCTGGCGGCCCAGTCGCATCAGCGGGTCGAGTGCGGTCAGCGGCTCCTGGAAGACGATGGCCGCGTCCCGTCCGCGGACGGAGGTGAGGAGCTTCTCCGGCGCGCCTGCCGTCTGCGTCCCGGCGAGTTCGACGCTGCCGGAGGCGGTCATGCCCTCGGGAAGCAGTCCGAGCACCGCGAGGGTGGTCAGGGACTTGCCGGAGCCGGACTCGCCGATGAGGCCGAGCCGTTCGCCGCCGTCCACCGTGAAGGACAGGTCGTCGACCAGGGTCCGGCCGTCGTCGGTCCGGACGGTCAGGCCCGTCACGTCGAGGAGAGTCACGCGCGCCTCCGCCGGGTGGCCGGGTCGAGGGTGTCCCGCAGGCCGTCGGCGATGAGGTTCACACCGATGACGAGGAGGACGAGGAGGATGCCGGGCGCGAGCGCGCCGACGGGTGCCGTGGTGAAGGTGGCCTGGGCCTCCTGGAGCATGCGGCCCCATGAGGCGTTGGGCGGCGGCGCACCGAGGCCCAGGTAGGACAGCCCGGCTTCGGCGAGCACCGCGAGACCGAACTGCAGGGCGAGGTTGACCACCAGCGTCGGCCAGATGTTGGGCAGCACGTGGGAGAGGACGGTGCGCGGCCAGGTGGTGCCGGAGGTACGGGCCGCGGTGATGTAGTCCCGGGCCAGGACGCGCTTGACGAGGATGCGTACCAGTCGCGCCACGACCGCGCTCTGCGCCAGGCCGATCGCGAGGACCGCCGAGCCGAGGGTCGCCGAGCGCGCGGCGACGATGAGCATCGCCAGGAGCAGCGTCGGGAAGGCGATGAGGATGTCCAGGAGCGCGGAGAACGTGTCGTCGAGCCAGCCCTGCGCGAACGCGGCGAGCACACCCAGGGTGACCCCGATCAGCGCGGCGATGAACACCGAGCCGAGGCCCGCCTCGACGGCGATGCGGGAGCCGGTCAGCACCTGGGTGAAGAGGTCGCGTCCGAGCTTGTCGGTGCCGAGCAGGTGGCTGCCGCCGGGTCCGTCGAGCCGTCCCCCTGAGGTGTCCTCCGCGTCGAAGGGCAGCCAGAAGACCGACACCACGGCCAGCAGCGCGATCAGCCCGGCGAGTACGCAGCCGACGACGAGGTTGGCGGAGCGGCGGGAGCGCCACTTGGCCGGGGTGGCCGCCGGAGTGGCCGCCGGGGTGATCAGGTCGGTCCCGGTCATCGGGTACCTCCGGAGAGCCGGCCGCGCAGTCGCGGGTCGATGATCCGCTGGACCAGGTCGGCGACGAAGCCGATCAGGAGCACCGCGAGGGTGGAGACGAACAGCACGCCCTGGATGACCGGGTAGTCGTGCTGGGAGATGCCGTTGGCGAGCATCGAGCCGAGGCCCGGCAGCGCGTACACCGACTCCACGACGACCGCTCCGAGCAAGGTGGAGGCGAGCTCGATGCCGAGGATGGAGATCACCGGGACGGCGGCGTTGCGCAGACCGTGCCGCCACATGGCCCGCCCGAAGGACGAGCCGAGGGCGCGTGCCGTACGCAGGTGGTCGCTGCCGAGGACGTCCAGGGTGGCGGAACGTACGTAGCGGATCAGCGACGCGCTCATCACCAGGGCGATGGTCACGACCGGCAGCACCAGGGCGCGTACGGCCTCGGCGGGGTCGGCCCAGCCGTCCGGCGGGAAGCCGCCGGACGGCAGCCAGCCCGCGTTCAGCGCGAAGACCGCGATGAGGATCATGCCGAGCCAGAACACGGGTACCGCGATGCCCAGTTGGGACACGCCGCTGAGCAGCGCGCCGTACCAGGTGCGCCGCTTGTACGCGGCCACGAACCCGGCCGGTACGGCGACGAGGACGGCGAGGACGAACGCGGCCAGCGTGAGCGGGACGGTGACGTCGAGCCGGGCGCTGACCTCGGGGCCCACCGGGAGCGAGCTGACGAACGAGGTACCGAGGTCCCCGCTCGCCAGCTGTCCGATCCAGTGGGTGAACTGTTCGGGCAGCGGCCGGTCGGAACCGATGGAGTGGCGGGCCGCGGCGATCTGCTCGGGGCTGGCGCCGACCGACGTGAGTGCGTTGGCCGGATCGCCGGGGAGCAGGCGCAGCAGTGCGAAGAGCACCACGCTCGCCAGGGCCAGCGACACCAGGAGGAAGGCGAACCGGCGCAGGAGGTAGCGCGCCATCAGCCCGTCTTCTTGATGTCGTAGGCGAAGAACTGGGTGTTCAGGCCGTTGACCGGGTAGCCGGAGAGCTTGGTGCTCGCGACGACGATCTGCGGGTAGAGGTAGAGCCAGTCGCTGGCGGCGTCCTTCGCGGTCTGCTGGTTGACCTTCTTCAGCAGTTCGGTCTGGGCAGCCGCGTCGGGGGCCTCCTCGGCCTCCTTGACCCACTGGGTGACCTGCGGGTTGTCGTAGCCCCAGTAGAAGTCGGGGTTGCCGTACCAGACCAGGTCGCGGTCGTTGACGTGCTCCTGGAGCGTGGCCGAGAAGTCGTGGTTCTTGTAGACCTTGGTGTACCACTCGTCGGGGGTGATCGTGTTGATCTTGACGGTGATGCCGACCTTGGCGAGCTGGGACTTGATGAAGGTCGCGGCGGTCGGGTGCGGGTCGTAGTTGGGGGTGTCGAGGGTGAAGCTGAAGCCCTTGGCGTAACCGGCCTCGGCGAGCAGCTTCTTGGCCTTCGTCACGTCGTAGGCGTTGACGGAGGTGAGGTCCTCGTACCAGGGGTCGGTGGGCGGGACCATCGAGCCGATCTGCTTGCCGTAGCCGCCCCAGACGGACTCCAGGAGCTTCTTGTCGTCGATGGCGGCGGAGACGGCCTGGCGCACCTTGACGTCGGTGAAGGGCTTGGCCTTGTCGTTGAACGCCAGCAGCAGCTTGGTGGTGGAGTCGCCGTCGTTGACCTTGTACGAGCCGTTGCTCTTGAACTGCTCCAGGGCGTCGGGCGACTGCTCGCTGGTGACCACGTCGACGGCGTTGGTCAGCAGCGCGTTGTTCAGCGCGGTGGCGTCCTTGTAGTAGTGGAAGACGACCTGCTTGTTGGCGGCGGCGGTGCCCCAGTAGCCGGCGAAGCGGTTCAGGCTGAGCGCGGAGCCGCGGGTCCACTTGTTCAGGGTGTACGGCCCGGTGCCGTCCTCGGTCGTCTTCAGGTTCTTCGCCTGGGAGTTGATGATCCAGACGTAGGAGAGGTTGTAGACGAAGGAGACCGACTTCTGGGACAGCGTGATCTTCACGGTCCGCGCGTCGGGGGTGGCGATGTCCTTGACGACTTCCAGGTTGCTCTTGCGGGCGGACTGGGAGTCCTTCGCGAGCACCTTCTCCAGGCTGTACTTGACGTCCTCGCTGGTGAGGGCCTTGCCGCTGTGGAACTTCACGCCGTCGCGCAGGGTGAAGGTGTAGGTCAGGCCGTCGGCGCTGGTCTGGTAGTCCTCGGCGAGGAGCTTGTCGACCTTGCCGTCGTCGGTGAGCCGGAACAGGCCCTCGTAGACGTTGCCGTTGAGCACCTCGGTGACGCCCTGGCCGCCGCCGGCGGTGTTGTCGAGGTTCTGCGGCTCATAGAGGGAGCCGATGTTGACGATCGCGTCCTTGTTCCAGGTGCCGCCGCCGGAGGCGCTGGTGCCGCCGTTGCCGCCGCAGGCGGTCAGGGCCACGGCGAGTGCGGCGACGGTCGCGGTGGAGAACACGAGGTTCTTCTTGGTGCTCATGGGGTGAGGGCTCTTTCGGTGCGTGAAGCTGCGGGTCGGTCGGTACCGGAGATCAGTGCTGCGCGTCGAAGCCGTCGCGGAAGACCGGGAGCTTCTCGCCGGCCTCGATGGGCAGGTGGAAGCGGTTCTGCCGCGGCGGCATCGGACAGTTGTACTGATCGGAGAACCCGCAGGGCGGCACGAAGGCCTGGTTGAAGTCGAGGACGACCCGGTCCTCGTCCTCGGTACGCCGCACGAAGAGGAAGCGGCCGGCGCCGTAGGTGGAGTCGCCGTTGGTCGGGTCGCCGAAGACGAGTAGCAGGGTGCCGTCGTCGTCGAAGGCGCTCAGGGTGTAGTCGCGGCCGTCGAAGGTGAGCGCGATGTCGCCCGGGACGACCAGGTCGCGGCTGCCACCGTTGTCCCGGATGTGCTCGAAGGCGACGCGCCGGGCGCCGGGGACGGGCGTGTACGTGGCCTCCAGCACCAGGGCGGGGTCGTACGCGAAGGTGTCGACCCGGTCGAAGGCGCGGATGGCGGGCGCGTCGGCGTCCCAGAACCGCAGGCCCCGCTCGGGCTCGCCGCTGACCAGGTCGGTGCGCTGGACCTCGGTGACGGTCACGGTGTCCGGCGCGTCCGCGCGTGCGGCCTCCGCGTCCGGAGTCTCCCCGGTGGGCGCCCAGCGGGTCTCGACCAGGGCGAGGTTGCCCATCGGCGAGGTGAGCGCGCGGTGACGCTCGGCGCGCCAGGCGTCCCACTCCCGTGCCGGGTCGACGGTGGCGCGGGCGGGGGTGGAGTCGGACACGGCAGTACTCATTCGTCTAGGCGGGGCAGCCCTCCGCGCCCCGCACTACAGGACGTGAATTCATGGCCAAAGCATCCCCTTTATTGACCATAAGTCCCTCTAATGTCAAACCCCCGCTCCACATGGCGAGACGACCGTCCCGCGTACCGGAAGCTGTCACTCCGCTCCTTCGTCCGCCGTTGTTGCCCAAGTCCTGGCGTAGAAAAGGGACTTGCGGGAACCCGGGTGTGCAGGCCGGTCCGCCCCCGGACCGGCGCCCACGGTGATCGTCCCAAGGAGCGAGCAGATGACCACGGAGTACGACAACCAGCCGGCCGGGCAGCACTACCCGGGAACGCCGCGGCGCGGCGGGGCAGGAAATGTGCTCAGCATCATCGCGATGGTGCTGGGAGTGATCGCGCTCCTCTTTATCCCGATCGTCTTCGGTGTGATCGCGGTGGTCCTGGCGATCATCGCCAAGACCGTCCGCCACGAGCGGTTCGCCACCATAGCCATCGTGGTCAGTGCGATCGGCCTGGTGGGAGGCATGATCTTGGGCGCCATCGTGGCGAACGCGTGACCACACCCCCGGGGACCGGGGCCGTCCGCCGACCGGGGTGCCCGTGCCGATGGGCACCCCGACGTGCGCGCCGTCAACAGTGATGACGCGGGGAACAGCCGACGGACCGAGCGACTTCGACGTGCCACGGCCGGGCCGCTACCAGTGCGTGAACGCCGAGCGCCTGTCCGACCTCCACCCCGCAGCGCACGGAGTCGATCACGAAGGACCGTCCCGCGATTCGTGGTGGATCAGTGCGCGGCGCCGAATGCGGTCCATCGCAAGGCGGAGGAACGTCCGCATACTGGATGTGTGCGGACGCTCCGACAACGCGGCAAAGTGCCGTAGCCGGCGTCGCGCACCCGCCAGAGTTACGGGACAGCCCTTGTTCCGAGGTGGTGCAGGATCGGGGGTTGAGGAACATCCGTGCCGGATCGTGCGCTAAGCCCGGATCGCCGCTGGTGGGCGGTCAACGGGCCGTCAGTGTCGGGGCGATGGTGAAGTCGTTCCGCAGATAACGCCCTATTACCTGCGGTATCACGGAGCGCGACCGGCGGAGACAGCTTCCGTACGCTGCGTGAAGTGACCCTGTTATCTGCGGCAAGGGAGAAGCGGTGCCGACCATCGTCCACTTGCCGACCGGGAAAGCGGTGACTGTTCGGACGGCGGCCGACCTGTTCCTCGACTCGCTCGGCAACCCGAACACCGTCCGGAACTACGGCATCGCCGTCGGGGAAGATCGCCGAGCGCCTGGGGGAGGGCCGACCGTTCGCCTCGGTGGAGGACGACGAGATCGGCGAGGCGCTGGAGCTGTTGTGGGGTAGCTCGGCGGTGAATACCTGGAACGCCCGCCGCGGCGCGGTGCTGTCCTGGACCGGGTGGTGCGCGGAGCGCGGGTACGACGGGCCAGCGGTGTCGGCCTGGGTGAAACGGCTGCCGCCGCCGGACTCGGACACTCCGGTGCGCTCGAAGTTGGCGATCGACCGGCTGATCGCCCACCGGGACGTCCACCTGCGGGAAAAGACGCTGTGGCGGATGCTCTACGAAACGTGCGCCCGCTCTGAGGAGATCCTGGACGTCAGCATCGAGGACCTTGACTTGGCCGGCCGCCGCTGCCCGGTGAAGGCGAAGGGTGCCCAGCCGAAGGTCCGCCGCCGCGGCGGCGCCCGCGAGGACTACGTGCTGGAGACGGTGTATTGGGACGCTGGTACCGCCCGGTTGCTGCCCCGGTTGCTCAAGGGCCGCACCCGTGGGCCGGTATTCATCACCCACCGCCGTCCCGGGCCCGGCAAGGTGGTCAGCCCGCGCGATGTCTGCCCGGACACCGGGCTCGCCCGCCTCTCCTACGGGCAGGCCCGCGCGCTGCTGGACGAGCACACCGCCCTCCGTGGGCTGGGCACTGGCTGGGACCTGCACGAGTACCGCCATTCCGGCCTGACCCACCTTGGTGAGGCCGGGGCGAGCCTGCTGATGCTGATGGCGAAGTCGCGGCACAAGAAGACGGAGAACGTCCGCCGCTACTTCAAGCCGTCCCCGGAGGCGATCGCCGAGGTCACCAGCCTGCTCGCGCCCGGCAACAGCAGGCGCTGAATCTTACTCAGCCCCGTCGCCGAGTCGGAGTCGCTCGGGTGCCTGCGGGCTACCGGAGTACGACCGTGACGCCGCGCCGTTCGAGGAGTTGCACGATCTCCTCGAAGTAGGACAGCTGACCCTCCGGATCCTCCACAACGTCCGCCAGTGCGCGGCGTGCGACTTCGGAGTCATGCCAGGTCAAGGTGAAGGGCGGGGCCACTCCGAATCCACCGCACAGGCAGTCCTTGAAGGCGTTCCACTCCCGGCCGAAGTAGCGGCCAGGTCCGAGCAATGCCTCGGCGATCGCGCAGTGCAGCCCGGGGACGTCCGTGACGAAGCGGCCGTCGAGGTGGTACTCGCCACCGGAGCGGTCCGGTCGGGACGCTGGCACCCGCCAGGCACGGGTGGTGAGGTCGAGCCAAGCGGCCCTGCCCTGCGAGTCGTACTGCGCCCACATATTGGGTGCTGTCGGCGGTCCCTGATACCACTCCGCCCAGATCGGGCGAGCCGCCGGCGCTGGTCGGTCGGTGCCGCCATCGGTGAGGGTGATGTCTTCCAGCCCATCGCCGAGCACAGACGGGCGCGCTTCGGTGATGGCCAGGCCCACGGTGCGGGAGGCCATCACGGCGCCATGGCGATCCAGCACTAGGAGATCGGCCCAGCCCTGTGTCCACCGGCGTGGTCGCTGAGTCCCTACGAGCAGTGGCTCCATGGCCTCGCAGCCGATCAGGTCCATCGGGACGGGGGCCGGGTCCGCTCGCGGCTTGAACAGGCCGTCCACGGCGGAGCACCGGCCTGCAGTGGCAGCAGCGACCGTCGTTCCCGCGAATAGCTCGAAGCGTGGTGTCGCGGGCAGTTCGAAGAAGCTCTCCTCGTTCCTGACGCCGGCGCCGAGCACGATGTCGTACCGCGCCGGGTCACCGGGGTGGGGCTGATGGGCCACCATGACCGCATCGACGAGAGTCCACCACTGCACGGGCTGCTCGTCGTTCCAGACCTCGACGCACACGTCGCCCAGGCCCCGCAACGAGGCGTCGGGCTCGGCCAGGACCTCGCTGAGGAGGCCGTCGGGGCTGCATCCGCGGAGGGTGAGGATCTCCCGTGGCGGCGGGACTGGGGCGACGAACAGCCCTTCGATGCCCGCGCACCTCCCCCAGAGCTGTTCCACGCCGTCTTCGTCTTCCTGGACCAGGAGGTACTTCACCGGGAAGCCCCGGTCCCACCTGGCGTGATCTGCGATGCGCACCCGACTCCCGAACATGTGAGCAGCTTTCACCGACGTTGCGAGCCGAAGGGTCAATCCGTGATCAAGCGCACCTGGCTGGGCTCCAGGTGCAGCTCATACGCGGTGTTGCAGTCGTTGATGAGTGTGCCTACGTGCGCGCCACAGGGGCACTGGCGGTTCATACCTGCCTCGCCATGGAGACCACAGCATCCGCTGCAGTGCCTCAGGTAGTCGGTGTCTTCCCGAAGTCCGGGTGCGTCGTCCGGGTGCAGGACCACGGTGTTCCGGGGGCCTGCGGACACCAGGAACCCATCGCCATCCGGGTCTCCGACGCAGGGACCGCCAGCGAATACCTCACGGCACTCGTCGGAAGGCACAAGCGGTGCACCCCATGGCTCGGGTTCCAGAGCGAAGAAGCCGAGCGGCATGGTTGCGGTGGCACGACGTGATCCGTCGGCTTTGGGGTAGCCCTGGTCACCTGGACGGGCGGGCACCTCGGGCAGCCCGGTCAGCGGTCCAGTGATGGCAAGCCCGCAGGCCGAGCACACAAACACAGTCACTCTGTGTTCATAGCACCCGGCCGATGGCTTACCAAACGGATTATCGAACCGCCACTGGGGGCGCGGCGTCATATCTCGTTCGTGGCATCCGGGTTACGCAAGGGCCTCAATCCTCCGGGCATGGCGGGCAGCAGGAAGGAGTATCGGCCGAGCATGTTGACGTGGTGCCGCACGAACGGAGAGAGCCGGGCGACGTCCTCCTCGCGCACGTCGAAGCCTTCCGTGCGGAGCCGGGCCAGGGCAGCGTCCAACCAGCGGGTGTTGAACAGCACCAGGGCGTTGGGGACCAGGCCGAGCGCACCGAGCTGGTCCTCCATGCCCTCCTGGTAGTGCTGGTAGAGCTGCCCGGCGCGGCCGTGGAAGATCTTGCGGGCGAGGGCGTGGCGGCCCTCCTGGAGGTTGGCCCGGGCCTTGATCTGGCGCCGGTAGGACGGTTCGTCGGCCAGGCGCAGGATGTGCAGGGTCTTGGCGATCCGGCCGTAGTGCGCGATGGCGTCGCCGAGCACGGTCGGGCGGCCGTCGCGCGACAGCATCCGGATCACGTCGTAGGCCCGCACCGCCCCGGTGTGGATCGAGCCGACGATCCGCAGCACGTCCTCCCAGTTCCGCTCGATCCGGTCCAGGTCGACCCGGCCCCGGGCGGCGTCGTTGAAGGCGCCGTAGTCGCCGGTGCGGTCGATGCGCCACAGCTTCTGGTCGGGTAGGTCGGCCAGCTGCGGCGCGTAAGCGAACCCAGCCAGGGTGAGCAGGCCGAACACGATGTCGGAGTACGAGGCGGTGTCGGTGACGACCATCTCCGGACGCCGGCCGCCGTCGCGGTCGTAGAGGACGTCCAGCACGTACAAGGAGTCGCGTGGGGTGCCGGCCACGACCTTCCCACCGAGCCCTGCGGCCTGGTCGTTGATCAGGTTCAACCACGTCGCCCCGGCCCGGCGCCCGCCCACCGCCGGTGGAGGCGCCGAAGTACTTCGGGTTCGGCCTCGCGTACACCGAGGGCACCGGCACGACGAAGCGCATGCCGTCGACGGAGGCGACCAGGCCGCCGCCCCAGACCTGCGCGAGCGGGATCGACGCCTGGGCGTCGATCAGCGCCGAGTTGGCCTGCCGGTAGGTCTCCATCCGTAGGTACGTCTGGTCGACGTGGGACAGCCGCCCATATCGCAGGGCGTCCGCGCCGCCGACCACGGGGGTGAAGCCGACGTTGCAGCCGTGCGCGACCAGCAGCGCCGCGATCGTCACCGGCAGGTCCCTCAGCCGGGCCTCGCCACCGGTCACTGAGGTAAACGCCTGGTCCGCGCCGGTCCAGGAGAACACCTCCAGCAGCACCTCCGGCAGGTCCACCCTGGGTAGCATCGCGTTCACCGCCGACCGCAGCGCCACCAGCGATGCCCCTTCGGCCTCCGGCTCCAGCGCCGCGAAGTGCAGCCGCCCGTCGCCGTCGGAGCTGATCTGCGCGTTCGCCGGCAACCGGGCGGCGACGTCCCAGTAGGTGCCGTCCAGCAG
>NZ_JBSFVR010000204.1:0-12888 GCF_053592415.1 Streptomyces sp. NPDC002690
CACGAAGACCGAGCGGTTGTCGATGAACCCGTGCAGCAGAACCACCGGCGGGCGGTCGTCCCGCTGGGCCGGGGGCAGCGTGCCGACGCCCTCCGCCGACCCGGCCGCCCCCCGGTCGTCCTGCACGGTTCCGCCGGGGCCGTGGCCGCCCAGGCGCTGCGCCGCATCGGCGCCGAACCCGCTCCGTCGGCCGAACCGACCGGAACTCTCACCGTCCTCCTCAGCGGCCACGAGGGCGGCCTGCCGGACACCGCTCTCACCTACGCCGAGGGCCGACTGCTGCGGGGCGTGGGCGCCTCCCGCTGACCGCGGCGAGGGCCCGACCGGCCCGCCGACACCCGCCGCGCGGGCGCGGGTCATGGGTACGCTGCTGAGCATGACGGACCACCCCGGCCGTGCGGCGCACGGCTCGACCCAGGCGCCGTCCACCGTGTGGACCGGCAAGGCGACCAACCGCGCGCAATGGCTGCTGGCCTTCGCGGGAGCGGCGTGCCTGGCCCTCGGCGTCGAGATCGCCCTCGACTCCAACTGGACCTCCGGGGTCGCCCCCCTGGTCATGTCGGTGGTCGGCTGCGTCGCCGCCGGACTCCTGATGCTCTACGGCACCCTCGCCTTCGTCCACGTCGCGGTGAAGGTGGACGGAGACGCCCTGGAGGTCCGCTGCGGCCACATGGGGCTGCCGCGCCGCCGCATCCTGCTCACCCACGTCGTGGGGGCCGAGTTCGTCCCCCGCGTGACCCCGCGCCAGTGGGGCGGATGGGGCTACCGCTGGCGTCCCGAACAGGGCACCGCCGTCGTGGTGCGGCGGGGTGAGGCGCTGCTGCTCCGGCTCGGCGACGGCATGTCGTTCACCGTCACCGTGGACAACGCGGAAGCCGCCGTGCGGTTCATCCGCGACCGGCTCCGCCTCCCGGCCGCCGGTAAGCCCTCCGAGGCGTGACCGCAGGGCCCGGCCGCCCGGGTGGCGCCCGGCCGAGAGGGCGTCCGGGGACACCCGGGCTCCCAGGACACCGGGTCTCCCTCTTGCCCCGCGCACAGCAGCCGCCCGTAGACTCCCGCAGGTGAGCGCCACCATCACCTCCGTCGAGGAACCGTCGCCCGTTCCCGAGTCCCGCCCCCGCAGGCGATGGCTCGCCCGGGCCAGGCCCGTCGCGGCAGTACTTTCCGGAGTGCTGCTGTACCTGAGCTTCCCGCCCCGGCCCCTGTGGTGGCTGGTGCTGCCCGGCTTCGCCCTGCTCGGCTGGGTCCTGCGCGAACGCCGCCCCCGCGCGGCGTTCGGCCTGGGCCTGCTGGCCGGACTCGGCTTCATGCTGCCGCTGCTGCACTGGACCGGCGAGGACGTCGGCGCGGTGCCGTGGCTGGCTCTGGCCGCGGCCGAGGCGCTCTTCGTCGCGGTCGGCTGCGTCGGCATCGCCGCCGTGACCAGACTCGCGTACTGGCCGTTCTGGGCGGCGGCCGTCTGGACCCTGGATGAAGCGGTCCGGGCCCGGGTGCCGTTCGGCGGGTTCCCCTGGGGCAAGATCGCCTTCGGTCAGGCCGAGAGCGCCTTCCTGCCGATCGCCGCGCTCGGCGGTACCCCGCTCCTCTCCTTCGCCGTGGTCCTCTGCGGGTTCGGCCTCTTCGAGGCGGTCCGGCAGGTACGCGCGTACCGCTCGACCGGGAAGCTCCCGCGCGCGGCGACCGCGATGGCCGCCGCCGCGGTGCTGGTCCCCGTCGCGGGCGCCCTCGGCTCGCTTTCGCTGGTCGACAACTCCGCCGAGGACGGCACCGCGACCGTCGCCGCGATCCAGGGCAACGTCCCGCGCCTGGGGCTGGACTTCAACTCCCAGCGGCGCGCCGTGCTCGACAACCACGTCCGGGTCACGGAGCAAGTCGCGGCGGACGTGAAGGCGGGCAAGGTACCGCAGCCCGACTTCGTCCTCTGGCCGGAGAACTCCTCCGACCTCGATCCCTACCGCAACCCGGACGCGTGGGACGTCATCGACCGGGCGGTCCGTGCCGTCGGCGTCCCCACGGTGATCGGCGCGGTCGTCGAACCCGACACCGGCAAGCTGCGCAACACCCTGATCCAGTGGGACCCGGAGAAGGGTCCCCTGGACACGTACGACAAGCGGCACATCCAGCCGTTCGGCGAGTACATGCCGATGCGCTCGGTCGCCCGTATCTTCAGCAAGGACGTCGACCGTGTCCAGCGCGACTTCGGCTCCGGCACCAAGGTCGGGGTGTTCGATCTGGCCGGTACCAAGGTCGGCTTCGTCACCTGCTACGAGGCCGCGTTCGACGACGCCGTGCGCGACACCGTGAAGGCCGGCGGTCAGCTGATCGCCGTGCCGAGCAACAACGCCACCTTCGGCCGCAGCGAGATGACCTACCAGCAGCTCGCGATGTCCCAGGTGCGGGCGGTGGAGCACGGCCGCGCGGTCGTGGTACCGGTCACCAGCGGGGTCAGCGCCATCATCCGGCCGGACGGCACGATCAAGGAGAAGTCCGGGTTCTTCACCCCCGCCGCCCTGGTGGACGAGGTGCCCCTGCGGTCCTCGCTGACCCCCGCCACCCGGATGGGCGCACTGCCCGAAGGGATCGTCGTGCTCTTCGCCGCCGCCGGTCTCGTCCTCGCCGCGGTCCGCTCCCGCAGGGCCCGTTCCCGTCGCTCCGTCTGAAGATCGCGTTAGGCTGACGCATGGCTACTCCCGACTTCATCCGCGCGATCAGGGCCACCGCCGGCCACCAGCTGCTCCTGCTGCCAGGGGTGAGCGCGGTCGTCTTCGACGACGACGGGCGGGTCCTGCTCGGCAGGCGGGCCGACACCGGCAAGTGGTCGGTCATCGGTGGCATCCCGGAACCGGGCGAGCAGCCCGCGCGGACCGCCGAACGCGAGGTGTACGAGGAGACCGCCGTGCGCTGCGTGGCCGAACGCGTGGTACTCACCGAGGCGTTGGAGCCGGTGGAGTACCCCAACGGGGACCACTGCCAGTACCTCGACGTCACCTTCCGGTGCCGGGCCACCGGCGGCGAGCCGCGCGTCAACGACGACGAGTCGCTGGAGGTGGGCTGGTTCGCCCTGGACGCGCTGCCGCCGCTGGCCGAGTTCGCGCGCTTCCGGATCAAGCAGTCCCTCACCGACGGCCCCACCTGGTTCAGGGCCGCCGGCGGCGACGGCCTCGGCTGAGACCGTCGCCGGACCTCCGGCCTTAGACCCGTACGCAGATCCGCCGGCTCTGCGTCCAGTCGGTGATCCAGTCGCTGAGGGACAGCGGGAAGCACCATTCGCCGGGGCCGGGGGAACTGCCCGCGGGGTCGGGAACCGGCCGGTTCTCGTCCATGAGGAAAGACCGGTAGAGCTTCGACGCCTCGGGGTTCCCGGTGCACCCCCACACCCCGTGCGGGCAGTAGTCCGTGATCGTCTGGTAGACGGGCGGGTGGAGATCCATCCACTCGAGCATCCGGCGCATGTACTCGGGGTTGTCACCGTTGCGGAAGAGGCCCCACTCCGGATACGAGATCGGCTTCCCGTGCTCCGCCGCGAAGTCCACGTGCTTCTGGAGCCCGTATTCCCCGTGCACCTGGTCGTCGAAGTTCTCGCCCGGCGGCTGGTCGTACGAGTCCATGCCGACGATGTCCACGAAGTCGTCACCGGGATAGCAGTCGGTCCAGGGAACGGCGTCCCGCCCACGGCTCGGCGCGAAGTCGAAGCGGAACCGCTGACCCTGGACCGAACGCATGGCGGTGACGATCCGCCGCCAGTACGCCTTCCACGCCGCCGGGTCAGGGCCGCACCGGTGGGCGTAGGTGGTTCCGTTCATCTCCCAGCCGAGCACGATCACGGTGTCCGGGATCCCCAGCTGGACCAGCCGCTCGGCGAGCTTGCGGAAATGCCGGTCGTACAGGCCCGCGGCGCCGGACAGCAGCCGCCTGCGCACCGCGGTGTCCGACACCCGCACCTCGTTCCGCTCCAGCATCGGAGTGTTGAGGACGAACATCCGGTCGGGCTGCGCCTGCCGCCAGGCCGCCCACGCGCCCAGGAAGTCGACGGAGCCCTCGATGTTCACCCAGAGGTCGCCCGGGAGGTAGCTGTGCCCCACCCGCAGCTCCTTCCCGCCGAGCCACTGGGACATCTCCGCCATGCGAGCGACGCCCTCGGGCCCGTAGTCCAGGTAGGCGCCGACCGCCGTGCTGCTCGGATCGGCATGCGGTCCGGCACCGTCGGTGGAACCGGTCCCGGTGACCCGGAAACCGGAGGCACCGCTGACGGCGAGCACACCGGCCGCGACCGTGCCCACACAGAGATTGACGATACGGCGATTACGGGACACGGGCTGCTCCTCGGTGTCGGGGTGTCCGCGGCCGGTCCGGCGGCGGCTCGGCTCCACGGGCGGTCTGGCCGGGCGGACCACGCCCTACGGCACAGGGACCGGATCGAAGGTCATCGGCAGACCGCGGACACGGTTGTCGAAGTTGGAGTCCACCAGCTCCGGATCGCCGAGCGCCCGGGCGGTGTCGGTCCGGACGAGGACCTCGGTGAAGAGGGCCCGCATCTCCAGGCGGGCCAGGTGCGCCCCGAGGCAGTGGTGCGGGCCGCCGCCCCCGTACCCCAGATGCGGGTTGGGCGAGCGGGTGATGTCGAAGCGGTCCGGCTCCGCGAACACCGAGGTGTCGCGGTTGGCGGAGGCGTAGAAGAGCACGGCCTTGTCGCCAGGGCGGAAGGTGTGCCCGCCGAGGCGGTGCTCGGTGGTGACCGTCCGCCGGAACTGGATGATCGGCGTGGAGTGGCGGACGATCTCCTCCACCGCCCCGTCGATGTGACCGTCGAGGTCCGACACCAGCAGGGTGCGCTGATCCGGGAACCGTGACAGCAGCGCCATCCCGTGCGCCAGCGCGTTTCTGGTCGTCTCGACCCCCGCGACCAGCAACAGCGAGAAGAAGGCGCCCAGTTCGCGGGCGCCGAGCGACTGGCCGTCCACGTCGGCGCGGACCAGGGCCGAGATCAGGTCGCCGGTGGGCCGGCGGCGGCGCTCGTGCGCGAGGCGCGCCATCACGAGCTGCATCCGGGCGAGCGAGCGCAGCCCCCGCCCCGGTACCCGGATACGGGCCAGTCCGCGCCGCTCCACACCGACGTGGCTCGACGCGTGGTCGATCTGGGCGGCGATCCACGGCCGGTACGTCCCCGGAATGCCCATCAGGTCGCAGATGACCTCGAAGGGCAGCCGGGCCGGGGCCGACCGCATGAAGTCGGTGGAACGGCCGGCCACCGCTTCGTCCACCAGCCGGCGCGTCACCCGGGCGATGTTCTCCTCGGCCTCCGCGAGCAGGCGCGGGGTGAAGGCGCGGGAGACGATCCGGCGCAGCCCCGCGTGGTCGGCGCCGTCCATGTTCACCATGGAGTTGCCGAAGACGGCCTTCGCCCAGCGGGCGGGTTCGGGGACGGTGACGCCCGGCGCGCTCGCGAAGACGTCCGCCCGCCGGCTCGCGGCCTTGACGTCGGCGTGCTTGACCAGGGCGTAGAAGGAGAGCCCGGTCTCCCGGCCGGTACGCGCGGTGAACCGCACCGGAGCGTTCAACTCGCGCAGCAGAGCGAACGCCCGCAGACGCTCGGCGCGCGGCAGCCGCCAGAACGCGGGGTCCGCCAGATCGATGTCCTTCGGCCGCTCCGTACGCAGACCGGGGACCTGTCCGGGCACGCTCATGTCCACCACCTTCGGCAGTCGGGTCTCCCATGCTGTCCCGGCCATACACGCCCGGGGCCCGACGTGGCCGCGAACGGTCCCGATTTCGCACGGTTGAGGGATTGACCGGCGGCACGGCGAGCCGTTACGGGCGGGAGGGCGGCGCGCACCGTCTGATGGGCGTCGGTACCAGCCGCACCGACAAGCGGCTTGACCGACAAGATCACCGATGTGATTACGGAGAGGCGGACGCAGATGGGTTCGAGCAGGAAGGTCCGGGGTCCCGCGGGGTGGCGCATCGCGGCCACCCGCAGGGGTGTGCTGCGCGCCCTGTTCGGGATGGGAGTCGTGGCCGGGACCGGAGCCGCTTGGGAGCCGATCGTCGCCCACGGCCCGGAAAGCGGCGAGGGCACGGCTCCCACCGCTGTCCCGGAGCCGGGGGAGATCACCGAGACATACCGGGGAAGGACGATCCGGGTGCGCGCGGACGCCGGTCCGGGCGGTGCCGGGCGGTCCGGTGTCCGCTCCGCGAGCAGCGCCGGAGCCCACCCGGAGGTCAGCATCGACGGTGATCCCCTGCACCTCATGCGCCGGGCGGACGGAAGCTGCCTCAGCATGGTCGCCCACTACGAGTCGCATCCGACACCCCTCGCAGCCGCGCGCGCCGCGGTCGACGTGCTGGGCACGGCACGGCTGTCCGCCGCGCCCCGCGGCATCTGACCGAAGGACAGGTGGAAGGTGTACAGCCGAAAGAACCAGCGCGATCTGACCCGGACCGAACGGAAGAGGTTCGTCGACGCCGTACTGACGATCAAGCGCTCGGGGAGGTACGACGACTTCGTGGCGATGCACCGCGAGTTCTACGTCACGGACGGGGAGGACCGGCCCCGGGCGGCACACATGACCCCGTCGTTCTTCCCCTGGCACCGCCAGTACCTGCTGGAGTTCGAACAGGCTCTGCGCGAGACCGATCCGGCGGTCTCCGTCCCGTACTGGGACTGGACCCTCGACCGTTCACCCGGGGGTCCGCCGTGGACTGCGGACTTCCTGGGCGGCAACGGGAGGGAGGGGGACCGGCAGGTCACCACCGGGCCCTTCGCCCACCGCGAGGGGAACTGGTCCCTCAGCAACGGCGTCACGGACGGCCTCTTCCTGACCCGTGACTTCGGCCGCCCCGCCGATCCGGTGGCACTGCCCACGGCTGGGGACGTCCGGAGAGCACTGGACGACCCGCTGTACGACGCCGAGCCGTGGAACAGCCTCAGCCGGACCGGTTTCCGCAACCGGGTCGAGGGGTGGGGCATCCGGGGGGCGCGCGCCATCAGCAACCACAACCAGGTGCACCGCTGGGTCGGCGGCGCGATGGCGGGGGCCGGCTCCCCGAACGACCCGGTCTTCTGGCTGCACCACGCGTTCATCGACCGGCTCTGGGACCGCTGGCAGAAAGCCCATCCGGGGTCCGGCTACCTGCCCGCCCGCGAACTCGCCGACGACGACCCGCAGCACGGCCGGGTGTTCGCCCGGAACGAGCCGCTGCCGCCCTGGGACGTCGCGCCGGCCCGGCTGCTCGACCACAGCCGCGTCTACCGCTACGCCTGACCCGTCCGCACCCCGTGCGGAGCCGGACAGCACGGCGGCCGGTCTCCCCTCCGGGGATGAGGAGGGGAGACCGGCCGCCGTCGGTGTGTCCGGGTCAGTGACCGTAGGCGTCCTCGTGCTGGAGCGGCTGCGGCTGCGCCGAGCCGTTGACGCAGGTGTTGCCGAACGCCGGGTTCAGCAGGCCGACGACGTTGATCGTGTTGCCGCAAACGTTGACCGGGATGTGCACGGGCACCTGGATGACGTTGCCCGAGACGACACCGGGGGAGCCGGCGGCGACCGCACCGGCCCCGGCGTCGGCCGAGGCGAAGCCGGCGCCGCCGGCGATGAGGGCGCCGGTTCCCGCCAGGACGGCGGCGACCTTCGTGATACGCGACATCAAGAACTCCTATGGATGAACGTTTCGTTGTGGAGCTACGGGGTATTGCGGCCCCGCGCTGACTGACCAACGCCGGGGACGGCGGGCGGTAACGGATCCGCGCGAAGTTCTGGGCACGGCTCCGCCGGATGGCTCAGTGGCCCGCCCCCGCCAGAGAGGTGAGCCGCTCGTGCCACTCCCGCGCCGCGGGGAAGCGCGCCTTCACCGTCCTCGCCGCCCGGTCCCTCGCGGCCACCTGCGACGCACGCAGCCGCAGTACCGGTTCGAGCGCCGGCCGGGACAGCAGCAGCCGCTGGTTGACCACCGAGACCGGCTGCCAGTAGCTCTTGTACTGCTCCGCGCCACGCAACAGGCTCAGCGTCCGACGCCCGTCGGCAGCCGCCTGCCGCGAGACCTCACGCAGCAGCAGGGTCGCCACGTCCACCTTCCGCTCCCGCAGCAGGGGGTGCGCGCCGTACAGGTAGCAGCCGGTCAGCGGACCCGAGTGCAGCGACAGGTTCGCCGCCAAGACCTCCCCGTCCAGCAGGAACTCGGTGAGCGTCGCCCCGCCGTCGCGGACCATCCGCCCGGCCGCATGCGTCAGATGTGCCGCGAACCGGGGGCGCAGATGCTCGGGATTGACGCCCCGCCCGCTCCACTGCAACGCGTGCAGCCGCAGCAGATCACCCACGGTCCCCGGCACCCGCTCGACCGGAACCTCACGGCACACGACACCCAGCGCCTCGACCTTCCTGAGCTTGGCCCGCACCCGCTGGGCGCGGGAGCCCGACATCTCCTCGGCCAGCGTGGCGAGCGGCGCGGCCGGCAGCTCCATGCAGGTGGAGTCCGTCAGCCGGACCCGCGGACCCGTCCAACAGGCGAAGAGCCGCTGCGCCAGCGCGTCCGGGCGTACCTCGCGCAGATCGATCACGCTGGAGCGGGCGGCCCGGTGGAGGCCGCGCGCCAGGGCGGCGACCACCGCCGCGATCTCCGCTTCCCCGGTCCCCTCGTCGACGAGGATGTCGAAGAAATCCGAGATCGCGCCGCCCATCGGTGTCAGCACCGGCATCGGACGGTGGGCGAGCAGCAGCGCCGCCGCACCGACCAGACGCCCGCCGCGCCGCACCAGGACGACCCGGATATTTCTGTCCTGGCCGTACGACAGCCACCAGGAGTGCAGCCAGGCGTGACTCTGGAACGGCGTGGCCGAAGGACAGCGGTGGTGCAGCGCGTCCCATTCCGGCGCGAGGGCGGCGAACTCCCGGCCGTCCCGGCAGAGCGTGACGCTCAGCGGACCTCGTCGTACGGGTGTCATCGCGCGGGCTCCCGTTCTTCCGGGACCAGCGACTCGGCCTCGTGCGCGGGGCCCGGCACCTGGGCCGGAGCCTGGGCGGGGTGTTCGTCGGGACGCCTACGGACGAGCAGCAGCAGACCGCCGACGAGACCGCCCGCACTGCCGCCGACGGCCGCGGAGAGCGGCGCGGAGGGCGAGGCCGGGTCGCTCGGCGCGACGGCGTGGGTGAACTGGATCAGCTTCACCCCGGTGTCCTTGGAGACGTGGCCCCCGCTGACGATCAGGGCCTCGACCACGGCGTCCGCGATCTCCGCCGCCTGCCGGGGCCGGCCCGCCGTGCCGGTGACCGCGATCATCGGTGAGTCGGGGGAGGTCTCCGCACGGACGTGGCCCCGCAGCTTCCGCAGCGGTTCGCCCGCCGCGCCCTGCGCGTAGCCGAGGGTCGCGTCGCCGGTGGCCAGCCGGCCGTACGACTGCGCGTACCCGAGCGCCGCCGCAGGATCGGTGGTCTTCGTCGCGGCGACGGCCATCGCGTACCCGGTGGCCTCGTAGGTCTTCGGCGTGAACAGACCGTAGGAGATTCCGCAGGCGGCACCCAGCAGGGCGCAGGCGGGCAGCGGCCACCAGACGGGCGGACGGAGAGCGGAGCGGAGCCTGCGGGTCCGTCCGGGAGTGGCCGGGGTCTGGGCGGGAGTTTCGGTCATGACTCTGCTCTTTCCAGGGGGCGGGACGTGGCGAGGACGTGGCGGTACACGTCCATGAGGTGGTGGCTGCTGCGCCGGATGTCGTACGCGGCGACGGCGGCCGGCGGGGGAAGACGCTGGGGACCGAGATCCGCCAGACTCCTCAAGGCGGAGGCGAGTTCGGCGGGGTCGCCGGTGATCCGGCGGGCGCCGGGGGCGCTGCCGGCGGGGAGGTCGTCGAGCGCGGGGCAGGCGTGGTGCAGGACGTGCAGACCCGAGGCGAGCGCCTCCACGACGGCCAGCCCGAACGACTCCTCACGGGACGCGGAGACGAACACGTCGACCGCGCCGAGCACCGCGGGCACGTCCGGACCGGGGCCCGGCGCGTCGCAGGCCCCGAGGAGGAGAACGCGGTCGCCCGCCCCGAGCCGCTCCGCCAGGGCACGCAGTGACGCGAGCTCGGGCCCCTCCCCGGCCAGCACCAGCCGGACACCGGGCAGCGCCGCGACGGCCCGCACGAGCACGTCGAACCGCTTGCCCGGGACCAGTCGGCCCACGCCCCCGACCACGAAGGCGTCCCGGGGCAGGCCGAGGCTCGCACGGGTGGCGCGCCGGGAGTGCGCGTCGAACCGGAACGCCCGCGCGTCGATGCCGTTCGGCACCACGTGGATGCGCTCGTCGGGCACACCCCACTGCCGCAGCCGGCCGGCCACGGTGGGGGAGACCGCGACCGTCGCGGAACCCAGCCGTTCGGTGCCCAGATAGAGCGCGCGGGTGCCGACGGTCAGCGGACGGCCCTCGATCTCCGCGTGCCCCAGGGAGTGTTCGGTGGAGACGCCGGCGCGGACCCCGGCCAGCCGCGCGGCGATCCTCCCGTAGACGCAGGCCCGGTAGAGGTGGGTGTGCACGAGGTCGTACGCGCCGCGCCGGACGAGCCGGGTGAGCCGGCCCACGGCCCTCAGGTCGCGGTTGCCCGCCATGCCGAGGTGGGTGACCCGCACCCCGTCGGCGCGAAGCCCTTCGGCCACGGCCCCGGGGTTGGTGAGCGTCACCACGTCGCAGACGACCGGAAGATGACGGATCATCAGGCGCAACTGCTGCTCGGCTCCCCCGATTCCCAGCCCCGTGATGACGTGCAGTACCTTCACCGGCGGGCCTCCGCGAGAGGACCCGAGGGAATCGGGCCGGAAGGGGTGCGGCCCGCCCGGTGGCGCATGTGGTGCCGCAATTCCTTCGCGCGCAGCCGCAGGCCTTGGTCGGCATGGCTGACGTGGGTGCGCGGCAGCGCGAACCCGCCCACGAGGGAGCCGGGTTGCAGGGCGCATCCGTACGCGTACCCCGCCTCGCGCACCGAGTCGAGCACCCGCTGGTCGGCGTAGCCGTACGGGTGGCAGAAACCCTCCGGGGCGGTGCCGGTGAGTTCCCGGACGAGCTCGCGGCTGCGCCGTGTCTCCGCGTGGAGCTCCTCGTCGGGCAGCGCCGTCAGGTCCCGGTGGTAGAGGCCGTGGGAGCCGATCTCCATTCCCGTGAAGGCGAGTCGGCGGATCTCGGAGTGGGTGAGGAGCGGCTTGCGCGGGCCCTTCGGATCCCATTCGTTGGTTCCGCCGTCGCGGCCGGGCAGGACGAACACGGTGGCGGTGAAGCCGTACCGGCGAAGGAGCGGCAGGGCCTCGTCCACGAAGTCCGCGTACCCGTCGTCGAAGGTCAGGCCCACCAGACCGCGCCTGCCCCGGGCGTGCTCCCGCAGCAGGGTCCCCACCCCCACGCCGGTCAGCCGACGGCTTCGCAGCCAGGACAGCTGGGAATCCAGGCGTTCGGGGGAGACGGTGATGCCGTACGGGTCGTCCGAGGGATCGCCCACCGAGTGGTAGGTCCAGATCCACGGCCGGCCCGCGGTGGCCGGGCGGGGGGAGCGGGGTGCGGCGACGCGCGCCGACGGGTCAGTTGCCATGGATGAACCTCTGTCGGGTCAGGGCCAGCAGATGGACGACTTCGGGAACCCGGCACGCGCGACCGGCGAGGAGGAAGACGCAGGGCACGAGGACGCACCCGGCCGCGAGGCCCAGGACGGGATCGGTGACGGCGTCCGCCGAAAGCCAGCCGGCCGCGGCGGCGACGGCGGCCGGCAGCGCCAGACGCAGGAGGGAGAGGCTCACGGCCCGTACCTCGATGGCGACCACCCGGGAGCCGAGCCCCTGGAGCAGGAGTGCCGCCGTGATCGTGATTCCCACCGCGTTCGCGGCGGCGATGCCGAGAACGCCCCAGGAGTACGTCACGGCGAACCCGATGCCGGTCGTGACCGCCAGTCCGGTCGCCATCGCGAAGCCCGGGTACCAGGTGGGGCGCCCGGCGGAGAAGAACGGCCGGCCCAGCGCGCCGACGAGACAGTGACCGAGGAGCCCGAGGGCGTAGACCCGCATCACCCCGGCGGTGGCACGTGTGTCCTCGGCGCTGAACGCCCCGCGCTGGAAGAGGACTTCGATGATCTGCGGGGCGTAACCGATCACCATGGCGGTACCGAGCAGGACCACCAGTGCGGCCAGTGCCAGATCGCGTTCGACCCGCAGCCGGGCGCTCTCCCGGTCGCCGTCCGCCATCGCCTGCGCGACCACCGGGAAGGTCACCGTGCAGATCATCAACGACAGCACCATCGGCATCTGCGCGACCTTCTGCGCGTAGTTCAGGTGCGAGATCGAACCGGCCGGGAGCGTGGAGGCGAGGAACCGTTCGACCAGCACCTGCGCCTGACGGCTCACCACGAAGAGCAGCACGGGTGCGAGGACGAGGGCGCCGGGCAGTCGCGGAGCGGGTCTCGGGAGGCGGGGTGCGGCCGCGCGCTCGGCCCCCGGGTGCACCGGGCGCCCGCCGCGTTCCCGGACGAGCACCCGGGAGCAGAAGGACGGGACCTGGACCAGGACCATCAGCGCACTGCCGACCGCCACCCCCACCGCCGCGGCCCGTACCCCCCACACCGAGTGCAGCCCCAGGGTCAACGCGATGATGCCGGCGTTGTACGCGACGTAGACCGCGGCCGGAGGCCCGAAACTCCCGTGCGCCCGCAGTGCCGCACTGAAGTACCCGGTGACCCCGAAGGTGAGCACCGTGACGGCGGTCAGCCGGGTGCAGTCCACGGCCAGCCGGGGGTCGGCCAGTCCGGGCGCCAGCACCCCGACCACCCAGGGAGCGCCCGCGAACAGCAGCGCCGCACCCCCGGCCAGCAGGGTGAAGAGTCTGGGGAGGGTCGCCGCCACGAACGCGCGGACCGGCTCGTCCCCAGGGCCGTCCGGTCCG
>NZ_JBSFVR010000205.1:0-12845 GCF_053592415.1 Streptomyces sp. NPDC002690
CCATGAGGAGCATGTTCTCCTCGCCGGTGATCAGTCCGTCGACGGCGGAGAACTGTCCGGTGACGCCGATCGCGGCCCGTACCGCCTGCGGGGCGACGGCCAGGTCGTGGCCGGCTACGCGCAGGTCACCGGAGTCGGCGGTGAGGAGGGTGGAAAGGATCTTGACGACGGTGGTCTTGCCGGCCCCGTTCGGACCGAGCAGGGAGAAGATCGTCCCCGCCGGGACGGCCAGGTCGATGCCGTCGAGGACGGTCTTGTCGCCGTAGGACTTGCGCAGACCCTTCGCCGCGATGGCCGGGTCGGTGGTGGGGTGTGCCATGGGGTGCTCCTTCACAGGCTGCGGGCGGTGATGTCGCCGTAGGCGGTGGTCGCGTGGATGTTCAGGCCGGCGGCGGCGCCGTCGGTGTTGGCGAGCGCGTTGTGGACCCGGCCGTAGGAGGTGCCGGCGTCCAGGGAGGCGGAGACTCCGCGGGCGGCGCCGACGGCGATGTTCCCCTGCGAGGTGCGCAGGGTGACGGTGCCTCGGACGGCCTCCGTGACGTGGAGGTCACCCTTCTGGGTGCTGATCTCGGCGGGACCGCCGAGGCGGCCGACCGAGATGTCCCCGGCGAGGACGGTGAGCCGGGCGCTCGCGGTCTCGTCGAGCTTGACCGTTGCCTGCTGCCCCTCGAAGACGACGTCGCCGAGCCGTCCGACGCCGCGGAGTTCGGCCAGCGCCGCCTTCGCCTCGACGCCGGAGCCGGCGGGCAGTTGGACGGTCACCTCGACCGATCCGGAGGAGCCGAGGACGCGGTTGCCCGCGGCGGGGGCACCGATCCGCAGGACGCCCTCGGCGTGGGTGACCTCGATCCGCTCGGCCGCCTTGACGTCGGAGCCCTTGGAGGCGTCCGCGGGCAGGATCTCGACGGTGGTGTCGGACCGGTCGGCGGCGATGAACCGGATGAGCCCGGCGGGGATGTCGACGACGGCCGAGACCGGGGCGGGGGTGTCGAACTTCTGCATGGTTTTCTCCTTCGTCTGCTTCGCGGACCGCTGCGACCCGCTCTTTCCGACAAGAGAAACGCTACGTTGCATTCACCATTCCGGCAACGAAGTAATCCCCGAAAATCCCATCACCACAGGTGGATTGATGTATTTCATTGCAATGGACATGAACCGAATGCAACGAACCCCTCCGCAGTCGTTGCAATGAGATGGGTGCGAACGCAAGAGGGCGGCCTAGGCTGGGGCTCCACGCACCACGAAGGAGAACGCGATGCCGGGAGGCAGACTCACCCAGCAGGAGCGCCAGCAGATCGCGCTCGGACTGGCCGACGACCTCGCCTACGCGGAGATCGCCCGGCGCCTCGACCGCCCGACCTCGACCGTCACCCGGGAGGTGATGCGCAACGGCGGCCCCACCGGCTACCGCGCCGACCAGGCCCAGCGCGCCACCGGGCGCCGGGCGCAGCGCCCCCGGCAGACGGAAGTCCGGGAGACCGAGGCGCCGTTGGAGCACGGACGGGACGCGGAGGCGGTGCGCGCGTACGAGGAGACGTTCACGGACATCCTCGTCCAGTCGGGTCTGTCGCGGATGATGGCCCGGATTCTGGTCTGTCTCTACACCACCGACGCGGGCAGCGTCACCGCGTCCGAACTCGTACGGCGGCTCCAGGTCAGCCCGGCGACCGTCTCCAAGTCGATCGCGTACCTCGAAAGCCAGGGTCTCGTCCGCCGGGAGCGTGACGAGGGGCGCCGCGAGCGGTACGTCGCGGACGACGACGTCTGGTACCAGTCGGTGATGGCCAGCGCCCGTTCCACCGCCCAACTCGCCGAGGTGGCACGGCAGGGCGTGGGCGTCCTGGGTCCCGGCACACCGGCCGCCCACCGTATGGAGAACATCGCCCGCTTCACCGACTTCGTCTCGGAGAGCATCACTCGCGCCGCCGAACAGGCCCGCGACATCCTCGTCGCGAAGCCCGCGGAGCCCGCGGAGCCGGGGCCGGACGGAGACCGCGGAGCCGGTCAGCCTTCCGAAGCCGGTCAGCCCTCCGGAACCGGTCCGGAGGGCTGACGGCGCGCGGTGTACGGGCGCACGGTGGTACGGGCGGGCGCTGTGCGGGCGGTGTGCGGGCGGGCGGTGTACGGGCGGGCGGTGTGCGGGGCGGACCGCTCAGACGTCCAGCCCGGGCACGTCCCTGGGCAGCGGGCAGATCCGCCGGCCCTGGTGGTCGAAGACGTACAGGTGTGCCAGGTCGACCAGCAGGGGCACTTGGCCGCCGGTGCGCAGCCGCATGTCCGGGCTGGTTCGCACGACGAGGTCGCCGGGGCTGACGGCCGGGCGGTCGGGACCGCTCATGGCGTGCCCCTGTCCGTGATGGGGAGATTCACCGAGTGCCACGACCGGTCCGCTGATGTGGCCGGCCTTCTCCCGGAGGCGTTCCAGTACGCCGAGGCCGCCGCCCCGGGCCCAGGCCGTGCCCTCCCGGCGCCCGCCTCGCGAGGAGCCCCCGGGGTCGCCGTGGACCGCTCCCCCTGCCCGGCCGCCCGCCGTGCGGCGGCGGCGCGTGGGCGCTTGGGGGCGGGCGGATTCGAGATCGGGCACCACGGCCGGCTGCGAGCCGGTACTGAGGTGCACCAGCGCCTCGTGGCCCTGGTACTCCACATGCTGGACGATGCCGCCGAGCGCCACCTCGCCGGGGCGGGCCTGACTCGGCGGTGCGATCCGTACGGCCTCCGAGCGCAGCCCGACGATGATCTTGCGGCCCTGCTGGATGCGGAGCAACTGGTGGTCGGGGCTGAGAGGTTCGGGCAACGCGAGGCGCTGCCGCCCCAGATCGAGCGACATCCGCCCTTCGAGCGGGGCGTGCACGACGGCCTGGAGGAGGTTGATCCTGGGGGTGCCGATGAAGGCGGCGACGAAGACGTTCTCCGGCAGGGCGTACACCTGACGCGGTGCGCTGACCTGCTGGAGCACTCCGCCGCGCAGCACGGCGACCCGGTCACCGAGGGACATCGCCTCGGACTGGTCGTGCGTGACGTAGACGGTGGTGACCCCCAACTCCTTGGTGAGCTGGGCGATTTCCGCACGCAGATGATTGCGGAGCTTGGCGTCGAGGTTGGAGAGCGGCTCGTCCATCAGGAAGACCGAGGGGCGGCGGGAGATGGCCCGGCCCATGGCGACCCGCTGGCGCTCGCCGCCGGAGAGCTGGCCCGGGTAACGGTCGAGGACGCCCTCGATGCCCAGCATCCGCGCGGTGGCCTCGATCTGCTCGGTGTTGTCCTCGCGCGGGTTCTGGAGCTTGAGCGGGAAGCCGATGTTGCCCCGGTTCGTCATGCTCGGGTAGAGGGCGAAGTTCTGGAAGACCATCGCCATGCCCCGTTCGCGGGGCTGGAGATGGGAGGCCGGTTCTCCGTCGAGCAGGATCTCCCCCTCGGTTGCCTCCTCCAGCCCCGCGATCATCCGCAGGACCGTGGATTTGCCGCAGCCCGAGGGGCCGAGCAGCACCACGAACTCACCGGGTTCGATGTCGAGCGAGAAGCGGTCCACTGCACGCGGACCCCGTCCGTACGCCTTGCTGATGTCCTGCAGAGAGATCGCGCGAGTCATGAGGGTTCCGCCCATGGAAAAGTGATGCGGCTGCACTGTGGGGAGCGGCTGCGTGGATGGAAGTTAACCCACGGTGCGGGGTGTGTGAATGACTCGCGCGAAGGTTGCGACGACAGGGGCGCGTCCGGCCGGAAGTGCCACGGGAGATTCCGGTTGTCGCAACGTTTTCGCTTGGGGATCAAGGGAGTTGAAGCGAATCCCTTCCGGTGCGACCGCGCGCCTTCGCCGCCGCCCCGCCCTGAGGCCGACCGCGCCCCGGCCTCACCGCGCCGCCGTCACCAGGACCGGGAAGCCGTTGAGTACGGCGGTCCCGGAGAGCGGGTCGAGGAGGGTGCCGTCGAGCAGTTGGTTGACGTTGGCTCCCGGCCGGGCGGCGGCGACCGACAGCCGGGTGCCGGGGCGGCCGTGTCCCCAGCCGTGCGGGAGGCTCACCACTCCGGCGCGGACCGTGTCGGTGATCTCGGCGGGTGCCTCGACCGCGCCTCCGGCCGCTTCGATCCGGGCGGTCGTGCCGTCCGTGAGGCCGATCCGGTGCGCGTCCTCGGGGTGGATCTGGAGGGTGCAGGTATTGGTGCCGCCGCCCAGCGCGGGGATGTTGTGCATCCAGCTGTTGTTGGAGCGCAGATGGCGGCGGCCGACCAGGACCAGCGGGGCGGGGGTGTCGCCGAGGGCCGCCCGCAGCCGGCCGAGGTCGGCGGCGAGCGGCTCCGGGAGCAGTTCGATCCGCCCGCTGCGGGTCCGCAGCACCTCGGGCAGCCGGGGGCGCAGCGGGCCCAGGTCGATGCCGTGCGGGTGGGCGAGCAGGTCGTCCAGGGTGAGGTCGTACGGGCCCAGCCGCAGCATCAGGTCGAGCCTGCGCTCGGGGCCGGTGGTGCCGCCGAGGCGTGCGGCCGACTCCCCCGGCATTCCGGCCCGGTCGAGTGCGGCGGTGATGGCGAGTTCGTCGACCGTCCGTGGCGGTGCCCCGTGCCTACCGCCGACGGCGAGGATCAGCCGGGCGAGGATCTCGCTCTCGTCCAGGGCCCCTTCGTCCAGGGAGACGGCCGGGCGCGTGTAGCGGACCTGGTTGCGCACCGCGAGGGTGTTGAGCGCGAAGTCGAAGTGGGCGGAACGGGAGGGCGGCGGCGGAGGCAGGACGACGTCGGCGTGGCGGGAGGTCTCGTTGAGGTACGGGTCGACGCTGACCATGAAGTCGAGCCCGTCGGCGAGCGCCTGGTCGAGCCGGTCGCCGTCGGGGGCGGAGAGCACCGGGTTGGAGGCGAGCACCACGAGGGCGCGGACGCGGCCCTCGCCGGGGGTGTCGATCTCCTCCGCCAGTGCCGCCATGGGGAGTTCACCCTTGGCCTCGGGGTGTCCGGAGACCCGGCTGCGCCAGCGGCCGAGAGCGAAGCCCTTGCCGGGGCCGGGCGGGCGCGGGGCGCGCGCGGTGGCGGCGAGCGGGAAGAGGGCGCCGCCGGGGCGGTCGAGGTTGCCGGTGAGGATGTTGAGGACGTCCACCAGCCAGCTCGCGAGGGTGCCGTGGGCGACGGTGCAGCTGCCGATGCGGCCGTAGACGGCGGCGGTCGGCGCGGCGGCGAGTTCCCGCGCGACGGTGCGGATGGTGGCGGGGTCCAGGTCGCAGGGGCCGGCGACCGCCTCCGGGGTGAAGTCCGTCAGGGCGTCGGCGAGCCGGTCGAGTCCGTCCAGGTGGTCGGCGAGGGCGCCGGGGGCGGTGAGTTTCTCCGCGACGAGCACGTGGGCGAGAGCGGCGAGCAGCAGGGCGTCCGCGCCGGGCCGGATCGCGAGGTGGCGTCCGGCGAGCCTGGCCGTGCGGGTGCGGCGCGGGTCGACGACGGTGAGGGTGCCGCCCCGGGCGAGGAGCGCCTTGAGCCGGCCGGGGAAGTCGGGCGCGGTGCAGAGGCTCCCGTTGGATTCCAGCGGGTTGGCGCCGATGAGCAGCAGGTGGCCGGTGCGGTCGAGGTCGGGTACGGGGATGGCGTTGGCGTCGCCGAAGAGCAGTCCGCTGGAGACGTGTTTGGGCATCTGGTCGAGGGTGCTGGCGCTGAACACGTTGCGGGTGCGCAGCGCGGCGATCAGCAGGGGCGGATAGAGGCCGCCGGCCATGGTGTGGACGTTGGGGTTGCCGAGGACGAGCCCGGCGCTCTGCGGTCCGTGGGCGTCGGTGACCGCGGTGAAGCGTGCGGCGACGGTGTCGAACGCCTCGTCCCAGGTCGCCTCGCGCAGTACGCCCTCGCGGCGGACGAGCGGGGTGCGGAGGCGGTCGGGGTCGGCGTCGAGCGCGCCGAACGCGGCTCCCTTGGGGCAGACGAAGCCCCGGCTGAAGACGTCCTCACGGTCCCCGCGTGCTCCGGTGACGGTGGTTCCCTCGATGGTGAGGGTCAGTCCGCAGGTGGCCTCGCAGAGCGGGCAGATACGGGGTGCGGTGCGGGAGTTGGCGGACACGGGGCCTCCCCGGGGAGCGACTGGGACAGCGCGAGCATACCGACCGGTACGCATGTGGGGGAGCCCCCGGACGGTCCGGGCCGGGACGGACACCCCCCTGACGCCGTCATGCTCCTCAGTCGAGCACCCGCGCGAGGTAGGCGTGGAGCAGCACCCGGGTCTCCGCGACGATCGCGGGGTCGCCGGACGGGTCCTCGCGGAAGGCGAGTTGGAGCGTGGCGTCGGCCGCCTCCACGCCGACCAGGACGGCCCGCCGCAGGTCCGCGTCGGGACTGCCGCCGAGGTGCCTGGCGAGGAGTGCGGCGAGCCGGTCCGCGAGCCGGTGGTTCGCCTGGTGCTGCGGGTCGTCGGCGTGCGCGGCGGCCCCGAAGTCGACCTGGGCGAAGCCGGGGACCGTACGCCGCATCGCCAGGTACTCGTCGAGTACGGCGTCGATCGCGCCCCGCCAGTCGGCGGCGGGGACGTCGGCGAGCCGGACGGTCAGGTGTTCGGTGTAGGAGTTGAGGTTGCGCACCGCGAGCGCGTCGACCAGGGCGCGTTTGTTGGGAAAGAAGCGGTAGACGGAGCCGATGGGCACCTCGGCCCGGACGGCGACGGCCCGGGTGGAGAGTTCCTCGTAGCCCGCCTCGTCGAGGAGCGCCGCGCAGGCGTCGAGTATCCGGGTGAGCCGTTCGGCGCTGCGCCGCTGGACGGGGGCGCGGCGCAGGTTCGGTTTCGGGTGGGACACGGCCCCATCATGCCGCCCGCCGGCGCGGGACGGACGCGGGACCTTCCGGCGGGAGGCACGCCCGTCACTCCCCGGTGCGACTCCCGAGTGCGACTCCCGGGAGTCCGGCGATTGGCGTTGACGGACCCCTTCTCCATTCCTACGGTGTTCCATAGGATTCACCCTCCACGGTTCCCGCGTGTCCCCGAGGGCCGCGGGGGCCCGTCTCTCCACCGGGAGCAGCGGTATGGGCGGTACGAACGGCACGCGGCACACCGACGACGAACGCGGCCCGGGGGGCAGGGGAACGGAGGCCGGCCAGCCGGGGTACTCCACCGGTTTCGGCAACGAACACAGCTCCGAGGCTGTGCCGGGGGCGTTGCCGCACGGCCGCAACTCCCCCCAGCGCGCGCCGCTCGGGCTGTACGCGGAGCAGCTCAGCGGCTCCGCGTTCACCGAGCCCCGCGCGCACAACCGCCGCTCCTGGCTGTACCGGATCAGGCCCTCGGCCGCGCATCCGGCGTTCGTCCGCGCCGGCAACGGCACGCTGCGCTCCGCGCCCTTCACGGAGTCCGTGCCCGACCCCAACCGGCTGCGCTGGGACCCGCTGCCCGCCCCCTCCCCCGGCACCGACTTCGTGTCCGGGCTGTGGACGCTGGGCGGCAACGGCGACGCGGCCGGCCGCACGGGCATGGCGGTGCATCTCTACCATGCCAACTTCTCCATGACGGAGCGTGTGTTCAGCGACTCCGACGGTGAACTGCTGATCGTCCCGGAGCGGGGCGCGCTGCTGCTCCGCACCGAACTGGGCCTGCTGCGCGCCGCGCCCGGCGAGGTGGCGCTGATCCCGCGCGGGGTGCGCTTCCGGGTCGAGCTGCTCGACCAGTCCGCCCGGGGGTACGTCTGTGAGAACTACGGCAGCCCGTTCCGGCTGCCGGAGTTGGGTCCGATCGGCGCCAACGGCCTCGCCAACGCGCGGGACTTCCGCGCCCCGGTCGCCGCGTACGAGGACCGCGAGGGGCCCTTCGAGGTGATCAACAAGTTCTGCGGCAACCTCTGGACCTCGGTCTACGACCACTCCCCCCTGGACGTCGTCGCCTGGCACGGCAGCCACACCCCGTACGTCTACGACCTGCGCCGCTTCAACGTCATCGGCTCCATCAGCTACGACCACCCCGACCCGTCGGTGTTCACCGTGCTGACCTCGCCGACCGACACCCCGGGGTTGGCCGACGTCGACTTCGTGGTCTTCGCACCGCGCTGGCTGGTCGGCGAGGACACCTTCCGGCCGCCCTACTTCCACCGCAACGTGATGAGCGAGTACATGGGGCTGATCGAGGGTGCCTACGACGCGAAGGCCGGTGGTTTCGTCCCGGGCGGCGGTTCGCTGCACAACATGATGTCGGCGCACGGACCGGACCGGGAGACCTTCGACCGGGCGAGCACGGCGGAGCTCGTACCGCAACGGATCGACGACGGACTGGCGTTCATGTTCGAGACGCGCAGGCCGTTGACGCTCACGGGGCAGGCGGCCTCCGCCCCCCATCTGCAGCGCGGCTACGACGGAGTGTGGCAGGGTCTCGACAACAACTTCCGGCCATAGCGAAGCCACGTCCGGCGAAGCCGCGTCCGGGAAACCATGTCCGGCGAAGCCGTACGAGTCGAGGGGGCCGGATGCCGGCAGGGCGAACGAGCGGGAACCGGACCGGCCGGGTCGCTCCGGTGGCAGGGGTGCCGGCCGACGGGGAGCCGGCCGCGGGCGACCCCGGTGCCGGGGTGCCTGAGCAGGCCCGGGCGGCCTCCTTCGCGCCGGACTCGCTGGTGCTCACGGGGAAGCTCCCGCTCTGGTACCAGGTCTCCCAGTCGCTGCGCGCCTCGATACTCGGCCGCCCGCAGGACGCTCCGGCCCGGCTGCCGACCGAGGAACGGCTCGCCGGGCACTACGGGGTCGGCGTCCTGACCATGCGCCAGGCGCTGAAGGAGCTGGAGGCGGAGGGGCTGATCAGCCGGCAGCGGCGGCACGGCACCTTCATCGAGCCCCGGGCCCGGCGGGGCCGGCCGGTCCGGGTGCTCGGGTCCGTCGACGCGATCGTGGCCCAGCAGTCGGGCGAACTGACGACGGTCCTCGGCCACGGGCCCGGCGCCGTGCCCGGCGAACTGGCCCATCACTTCCCGGACTGTACGGAGGTGGTCAACTACCGGCGGCTGCGCCGCGACGCGGTGACGGGTGAGCCCGTCAACTGGGCCGAGAACACGGTGCGTCCGGAGGTCGCCGCCCGGCTCGACGCCGCGGATCTGGAGCGGTGGCCGATGACGAAGATCCTGCGGGACACTGCCGGGGTCTCCATCGCCCGGATCACCGACACCGTGGAGGCGCGGCTCGCCGACCCGGCCACCGCCGCGCTGCTGCGGGTGCCGCTGCTCAGCCCGATCCTGCACTTCACCGGTGTCACCTACGACAGCGGGGGCCGGGTGGTCGACGTGGCCCGCATCCACTACCGGGGCGACCGTTTCTCCTTCTCGGTGACGGTGGACGCCGACTGAGACCTCCCGTGCCGCGAGCGGGTCCGGTCGGGCCCGGTGCGGCGCCCTGCCGCCCCGTTACGATGCCGGGAGGGAGCGGGCGGACGTGGCGAGCGGGAGGACGACACGGTGGCAGCGGGCAGGGCGGCCGAGGATGCCCGCGACACGGCGGGTCCGGGTGGCGGGGACGGTTCCGGCCCGGGTTCCGGGGCTCCTCGCGGGGTGCCGCGCCAGGGAGCCGGCCACCTCACCCTGGACGAGCTGATGCCGTGGTCCGTACGGCCGTTGCGTACCGGCCGGTCCTGGGTCACCGGCCCCGACCCGGCTTCCCTGAGGGCGCGCTGGGAGCGGCTGGTACGGGCCGAGGGCGAGGAGCAGGAACGGCTGTTCCGGCCCACCCGGTCGCGCGGCCCGCAGACTCCGGCCGCGGCGCTGCCGGGGCGGACCGCCTCCACCGGACGGCTGGCCCGGGACCCGGGGACGTACCCGGAGCCGGTACGCGTCCAGCACGGGCCCTTCGACGAGCAGTGGCTGATTCCGGACCACCGGCTGATCGACGCGGCCAGGCCCGAGCTCTGGCGGGTGGCCGACGCCCACCAGCTCTTCGTCTTCGAACACGGCTTCCTTCCCGGGGACTCCGGCCCCGCCCTTTCGGTGACCGCGCTGCTCCCCGACGGGTACTCGCCCGCCGGACGCCCCGGCCGCGTCCGGCCGCTCTACCGGCGCCCCGGTGGCGCGGAACCCAATCTGGCCCCGGGGCTGTGCGCGGCACTCGGCGCGGCCGGCCCCGGCCCCGGTGGTCCGGGCGCAGTCGGTGAGCCGGTACCCCCAAAAGCGCTGCTCGCCTGGACCCTGGCCGCCGCGCGCCCCTCCCCCGGCGGATACCTGGTGCCGCTGCCGCGCGACGGGGCTCTCTGGTCGGCCGGGGTGGAGCTGGGCCGCGAGCTGCTCGGAATTCAGCTGCGCGGGGCGCGTGGTGGCGAGCGCCCCCGGCTGCCCGGCGGGCGGCGGCCGTACGTGCGCTCCGCGGTGCCGCCCCGGCCCGGCTCGATCGTGTACGACGCGGGGAGCGGGACTCTGCTGCTCGACGAGGGGCGGATCGCTCCGGTCCCCGCGGAGGCCTGGGAGTTCCGGGTGGGCGGCGCACGGATGCTGGAGACGTGGTTCGGCCGGCGGGCGGCCGCGTGGGCCGACGCCGAGCGAGGAGGGCTGGACGCGATCGGGCCGGCCGGCTGGCCCCGGGAGTGGACCTCGGAGCTGCTGGAACTGATCACCGTACTGGCGCTGCTCGACGGAGTACGTGACCGGCAGCGGGAGCTGGCCGAGCGGATCCGCGCGGCCCCGACCCTCGGCCGGGAGGAGCTGCGGGCGGCCGGGGCGCTGCCGGTTCCGGCGGCGGCACGGCGTCCGGCTTCGGTGCTCGGCCAGCGCGAGGAGGGTCCGGAGGGGCAGTTCACCCTGCTGTGAGTTCACCCTGGCCGGCGGTCCGTGGCAGGCCGCCCGGCGGGGAGGGAGCCGGGCTTCGTACGCCGGTGCTCCGCGCCACTCTCCGCACCGGAGCGGGTGCCGCCGTACGCCCGGGGAGGACGGGTGGGCAGGCGGCAGCCCCGCATCGGGACAGAGCGATCTCCCGGGCCGACCCGCGCGAGGGCCGACCCGGTGGCGACCGGGCCGATACCGGCCGGCCGATGGCGGCCGGGTCCGGCGGGTCCGGACCGGCCTCGGCGGGGCCGACCCGTCAGTGGCGGCTACCGAAGAGCGAGCGCCGCAGTCGCCGCAGCGGAGCGAAGAGCGACACACGGGCGCTCTTGCTGCCGCGGGTGTGCGCGGCGTCGCGCGAGGTCAGCTCGCGCATCAGCAGCGTCGCCTCGGCTGTCTCACGCTGCGGCAGCGCGGGGCCGCCGAGCACCGCGAGATGGCGGTCGAGCCGCGAACTGGTCGCACTGCTTCCACATGTGATGGCAGGCACGCGCGGCCTGCTGCGGACCGTTATCTGTTCCATGTCACTCCCCACCCGTACGAGGGCACCCGGTGCGGGCAGGTTAACCCTATCGCTCCGCGAGGACACACGCGTATCCCGGGCACAGGATTACGTACACGCATGCGGGGGTTGACGGTGCGTCACACAATTCACCTGATACGGACGGGACTTGGGTGATTCGCGCACCCCGGCGCACGCCCCCGCCGGGCCCCGGCCGCCTTCGCGCACTCCACCGGGACGAGCGACCGCCCCCGGGCATCGGTCGGTGAAATCCGGTGCGCCGGGCCGCACGGTGCCCGATCATGGGCGCATGTCTGCCAACCTCGAGTCCGCGCTGCCGATCCGGCTCACCGTCGACGACAGTGATTCTCCCTCCGACGTCATGGACTCGCTGTTCCTGGGCCGCTTCACGACGGGCGAGCAGCCGTATTCGCACAGTTCGTCCCTGGAGCGCGTCAAGCCCGGCAAGACGCTCCTGCCGTCGGGCGCGACGGTGCTGCGGACCGCCCGGGAGGACAGCCGGAGCGCGACCCTCGCGGAAGGCGAGGGCTGGACCCTGCTCGCCCGGCGGTGGAGCCGGGGCGCCGACGTCAACGTGACCGCGACCAGCGCCGAGCTGGCCGAACGGGTCCTCAAGGAGGCGACGGACGGCGCCCAGGACGAACCCGAGCCCCAGCCCGAGGACGTGAGCATGGGCTTCTGGTACGTCTCGCCGCAGCGCGGGCCGCACCGCACCACGCGCCGGATCTCCGCCGGCACCTGGGACGAGGTCCGCCCCAACTACTCGGCCCAGGTGGCCGGGGCGATGGACGGGTTGATGAAGCTCACCCCGGACGACATCTCCGGCCGGCTCCTGCTGCTGCACGGCCCGCCCGGGACCGGGAAGACCTCGGCGCTGCGGACGCTGGCCCGCGCCTGGCGCGACTGGTGCCAGGTGGACTGCGTCCTGGACCCGGAGCGCCTCTTCAACGACGTCGGCTATCTGATGGACATCGCGATCGGCGAGGACGACGGTTCGGAGAAGGGGCGTTGGCGGCTGCTGCTCCTGGAGGACTGCGACGAGCTCATCAGGGGCGAGGCCAAGCACACCGCGGGCCAGGCGCTCTCCCGGCTGCTCAACCTGACGGACGGCCTGCTCGGCCAGGGCCGGAACGTCCTGGTGGCGGTCACCACCAACGAGGACCTGGAACGGCTGCACCCGGCGGTCGTCCGGCCCGGCCGCTGCCTGGCGCGGATCGAGGTCGGCCCGCTGAGCAGGACCGAGGCGGTGTCCTGGCTGGGGACGGACGAGGGGGTCGGCCGTGAGGGGGCGACCCTCGCCGAGCTGTTCGCGCTGCGGCGGGGCAGTGGCCCGGCCTCGGTGCCGAAGCAGGAGGCGGGCGCCGAAGCGGGTCTCTACCTCTGAGCGGCGCGAGCCGCCCGCCCCCGTGCGCGGCCCCGGAGCCCCGTAAAGCCACCGCGAGCGGCCCCTGAGCCCCCGTGGGCCACCGCGCGCGGCGTACGAAGACCGCCCTCAGCCCTCGTACGCCGCCCGCACCGCGTCCTCGGCGAGGGCGAGGGCGGCGGCGCGGGAGAGTCCGAGGCGCCTGGCCTCGTCCGCGTAG
>NZ_JBSFVR010000206.1:0-12820 GCF_053592415.1 Streptomyces sp. NPDC002690
GGCGCGTCGTTCGAACGCATGGGCACATGTCGTGAGCCAATGCGCCCCCTGTGCACCGGCGTTGGGGGGTTGAACGGCGAGCCGGCGGCCTGACGCCGACCGGGCCCGGGGCGCGGTCAGTCGCGGGTCGCGGTGGCGTCGCCGTTGACGGTGGTGAGCGTCATGGCGGGCCCGCCCCGCTCCGCGGTCGTCGGCAGGGTCACCGAGGTGGTGCCGTTGCGGGTGGTGGCGGCGACCCGGTAGGCGGGGCCGGTGTGCGGCAGCGACACCCGGAGCGAGCCGTTGGTGGTGGCGGCGGTGAGCGGGGACGGTGAGGTGGTGCTGGTGAGGGTCACGTCCCCGTTCACCGTCTCGGCGTGCAGCCGGCCGGAACGCAGGGCGCCGGTGCGTACGGACCCGTTGCGGGTGGCGAGCCGTACGGTGGCGCCGTCCCGGCCCGACCGGACGACGGTGACGTCCCCGTTGACGGTGGTCAGGTCCAGCGGGGCGGCGATCCCGGCCACGTCGATGCCCGCGTTCCGGGCGGTGACGGTGACGGAGGCGACGGCGGGCACGTCGATCGCGGGCATCCGGGGGCACGCCCCGTCGCCGTCCCGGCCGCCGTCCTCCCCGTCCCCGTCCTTGTCCCCGTCAGCGTCGCGGCAGGTGAGGTCGAGCACCCAGGTGTCGTCCCGGTGCGACCAGAGGGCGCGGACGTGGGGGTCGGTGGCGGCGTGGTCGCCGTCGGCCGGACGCAGCCGCACCCCGTTCTCCGTGGTGATCACCAGCCGGGTGTCCCCGGAGAGCTCCGGGGCCGCCGCGGCCCCGGAGCGCGTACGGAAGTCCCCGTCGTGTCCGCCGCACGCGGCGAGGAGCGGGAGTACCACCAGCAGGGGGGCCAGGCGGCGGGCCCGCCGGGAGGAAGTGGCGTTCATGGTGGCCGTCTTCCCCGGGACCGGCCGCCCATGGCACACGGGAGCCCGCACCCCTGGGGTGCGGGCTCCCGTGTTCTGGCTCAGAGGTTGCCCCGGCGCTCCTGTTCGCGCTCGATGGCCTCGAAGAGTGCCTTGAAGTTGCCCTTGCCGAAGCCCATCGAGCCGTGGCGCTCGATCATCTCGAAGAAGACGGTCGGCCGGTCCTGGACCGGCTTGGTGAAGATCTGGAGCAGGTAGCCGTCCTCGTCGCGGTCGACCAGGATCTTCTGTTCGCGCAGGGTCTCCACCGGGACGCGGGTCTCGCCGGCCCACTCGCCGAGGGTGTCGTAGTAGGAGTCGGGGGTGTCCAGGAACTGGACGCCGGCGGCGCGCATCGCGCGGACCGAGGAGACGATGTCGTTGGTGGCGAGTGCGATGTGCTGGACGCCGGCGCTGCCGTAGAACTCCAGGTACTCGTCGATCTGCGACTTCTTCTTCGCGACGGCCGGTTCGTTGATCGGGAACTTGACCTTCAGGGTGCCGTCCGCGACGACCTTCGACATCAGGGCGGAGTACTCGGTGGCGATGTCGTCGCCGACGAACTCCTTCATGTTGGTGAAGCCCATGACCTTGTTGTAGAAGGCCACCCATTCGTTCATCCGGCCGAGTTCGACGTTGCCGACGCAGTGGTCGACGGCCTGGAAGGTGCGCTTGGCCGGGGGCTGGACGATCGGCTCGGCGGCGGCGAAGCCCGGGAGGTAGGGGCCGTCGTAGCCGCCGCGCTCGACGAGGGTGTGGCGGGTGGTGCCGTACGTGGCGATGGCGGCGAGGACGACCGTGCCGTGCTCGTCCTTCAGCTCGTGCGGCTCGGTGATGCCGCGCGCGCCGTGCGCGACGGCGTAGGCGTACGCGGCACGGGCGTCGGGGACCTCGATGGCGAGGTCGATCACGCCGTCGCCGTGGGCGGCGACGTGCTCCTGGAGGAAGGTGCCCCAGTCGGTGGACGCCTTGACGACGGAGGTGAGGACGAAGCGGGCGGAACCGTTGGTCAGGACGTAACTCGCGGTCTCGCGGCTGCCGTTCTCCGGTCCGGAGTAGGCGACCAGCTTCATGCCGAAGGCCGTGGAGTAGTAGTGCGCGGCCTGCTTGGCGTTGCCCACGGCGAAGACGACCGCGTCCATCCCCTTCACCGGGAAGGGGTCGGCCCGCCGGGCGGTGTCGGGAGCGGTGTGCAGGGTCTCTGTCATGTTCCGAGGCTCCCCTCGTCCGGCAAGGTGCGCAACAGTTCGCGTTTCCGCTGCACAATCCGTCCAGCGACCGGCCAGTATGGGCGGACTGTCTGTACATGATGACCATCACGTCCGAGAGGCCGGTGCGCACCGTGGGGATCGATCGTCTGGACGGGGAACTGATCGTGCTGCTGGCCCGGGAGCCCCGGATAGGCGTGCTGGAGGCGTCACGGCGCCTCGGCGTGGCGCGGGGGACGGTACAGGCGCGCCTCGACCGCCTTCAGTCGAATGGAGCCATCCGGGGGTTCGGGCCCGAGGTGGACCCGGCGGCGCTCGGGTACCCCGTCACCGCGTTCGCGACGCTGGAGATCAAACAGGGCCAAGGAGCCCAGGTCCGGGCGCACTTGACGGGTGTACCGGAGGTGCTGGAGCTGCACACGACGACCGGGCACGGGGACATGCTGTGCCGGCTCGTGGCGCGGTCGAACGCGGACCTCCAGCGCGTCATCGACCGGGTTGTCGGATTTGATGGCATCGTCCGGGCCTCCACGGCGATCGTCATGGAGAACCCCGTCCCGCTGCGCGTCATCCCGCTCGTGGAGCAGGCCGCGAGGGACACCGACTGATCCGAGGGAGTGCGTCGCTTGAGCTTCTGGGAGTACGTGACGACCCGGCACCAGCAACTGCTCACCGACGCCTTCCAGCATGTCAGCGCCGTCTTCCAGTGCATGGTCATCGCGACGGTGCTGGGGGTGGTCATCGGGGTGGTCAGCTACCGCAGCGGCTGGGGCGGCTCGTTCGCCATCACGTCCACCGCGACGATCCTGACCATCCCCTCGCTGGCCGCGATCGGTCTGCTGATCCCGCTGGTCGGGCTCGGCGTGGCGCCCACCGTGATCACCCTGACGATGTACGGGCTGCTGCCCATCGTCCGTAACTCCATCGTCGGGCTGCGCGGGGTGGACCCGTCGCTGGTGGACGCGGCGAAGGGCATCGGGATGTCGCGGATCGCGCGACTGTGCCGGGTGGAGCTGCCGCTCGCCTGGCCGCCGATCCTCACCGGCATCCGGGTCGCCACCCAGATGCTGATGGGCATCGCCGCCATCGCCGCGTACGCCTCGGGGCCGGGGCTCGGCAACGAGATCTTCCGGGGCATCGCCTCGCTGGGCAGCGCCAACGCGATCAATCAGGTCCTCGCCGGCACGCTCGGCATCGTCATCCTCGCCCTTCTCCTCGACGCCGCGCTGATCCTGCTCGGGCGGCTGACCATTCCCAGGGGGATTCGTGTCTGAGACCGCTGCCGACGCCACCGCCGAGCCGGACACCGCACCGGAGACCTCCGGGGCGACCATCCAGCTGGAGAGCCTCACCAAGCTGTACCCGGGCAACCCGAACCCGGCCGTGGAGAACGTCTCCATGGACATCAAGGCGGGCGAGACGGTGATCTTCGTCGGCCCATCCGGCTGCGGGAAGTCGACCACGCTGAAGATGATCAACCGGCTGATCGAGCCGACCTCCGGCCGGATCAGGATCGGCGACGAGGACGTCACCGACATGGACCCGGTGAAGCTGCGCCGGAAGATCGGGTACGCGATCCAGTCCTCCGGGCTCTTCCCGCACATGACGGTCGCCGACAACATCGCGCTCGTGCCGAAGATGGTCGGCTGGTCGAAGCGGAAGGTGAAGGACCGCGTCGAGGAGATGCTCGACCTGGTCGGGCTCGACCCCCGCGAGTTCCACGGCCGCTACCCGCGCCAGCTCTCCGGCGGCCAGCAGCAGCGCGTGGGGGTGGCCCGGGCGCTCGCCGCGGACCCGCCGGTGCTGCTGATGGACGAGCCGTTCGGGGCCGTCGACCCGATCACCCGCGACCACCTCCAGGACGAGCTGATCCGCCTCCAGCACGAGCTGCACAAGACGATCGTGTTCGTCACCCACGACTTCGACGAGGCCATCAAACTCGGTGACCGGATCGCGGTACTGCGGGAGCGTTCGCACATCGCGCAGTTCGACACCCCGGAGGCGATCCTCACCAACCCGACCGACGACTTCGTCTCCGGGTTCGTCGGGGCGGGTGCGGCGCTGAAGCGGCTCAACCTCACCCGGGTCCGGGACGTGGGGGTCGCCGACTTCCCCACGGTGACGGTGGACGACCCGCTCCAGGACATCTTCAACAAGCTCCGCAGCGGTCCGCACAACGAGCTGCTGATGCTGGACCGCAAGAACCGCCCCTACAAGTGGCTGCGGCGCGGCGACCTGATGCGGGCGCGCGGTTCGCTCGCGCGGGCCGGGCAGCTGGTGCACGACACGGTCACGCGGGACGCCACGCTGCACGACGCGCTGGAGGCGGTGCTCACCGACAGCGGCGGGCGGGCGGCGGTGACCGGGCGGCGCGGGGAGTTCGTCGGGGTGGTGGACATGCGCATCCTGATGGACAACGTGCAGGAGCTGCTGGAGGCGGACCGGCTGACCGCGATGGAGCACCAGCACGAGCTGGAGGAGCTGCGCAGCCATCAGACGGAACAGGAGCTGGAGGGGGGTGGCGGCGCATGACCCCCAGCAGCCGTCAGGGCCGCGACTCGGGCGGCCGGGAGGCGACGCCGACCCGGCCGCCCGGCGAGCACGACGTCAAGGGCAAGGCGTTCCGGGACGAGGAGAGCGAGCCGCCGCCTCCCCCGGCGCGCCCGCCGCGCCGGATCACCTGGCAGAAGCTGGTGGTGCTCCCGCTGGTGCTGGCGGTGGTGCTGGTGGCGACGTACTTCTGGATCAACAACGTCACCCTGGACTCGATCGCGGAGAACTCGATCGCCGGAGACACGGTGGAGCTGCGCTGGTGGCAGCACGTCCGGCTGACGGCGATCTCGACGTTCTGGGTGCTGATCATCGCGATTCCGCTGGGTATCGCGCTGACCCGCCGGGGTCTGTCGCGGTCCGCTCCCCTCTTCACCGCGATCGCCAACATCGGCCAGGCCACCCCGGCGATCGGCCTGCTGGCGCTGCTGGTGATCTGGCTGGGCATCGGGCCGTCCACGGCGATCACCGGCATGGTGATCTACGCGGTGCTGCCGGTGCTCTCCAACACGGTGGCGGGGCTCAGGTCGATCGATCCGACGCTGGTGGAGGCGGCACGGGGCATCGGGATGTCGGGGACGGGGACGCTGGCGAAGGTGGAGCTGCCGCTCGCCGTCCCGCTGATCCTGGCCGGCGTCCGGACGGCCCTGGTGCTGAACGTCGGTACGGCGACGCTGGCCACGTTCGGCGGTGGTGGCGGGCTCGGTGACCTGATCACCTCGGGCATCCAGACGCAGCGCATGCCGGTGCTGGTGCTGGGGTCGGTGCTGACGGTGGTGCTGGCGCTGCTGGTGGACTGGCTGGCCTCGCTGGTGGAACTGGTGCTGACGCCGCGCGGACTGGAGGCACCGTGAGGACGCGGGCGGTGAAGCGTACCGGCACGGCCCGGGCGGTGGCCGGCGTGGCCGGGGCCGTGGTGCTGGCGCTGGCGCTCGGCGGGTGCGGGCTGAAGAGCGGCTCGGTGATGGCGGACGACGTGTCGCCGGGCTCGGTGGGCGCCGGTGAGCCCTTGAAGGGCGCCTCGCTGACGGTCACCTCGAAGAACTTCAGCGAGAACATCATCCTCGGCCAGATGATCGGTCTGGTCTTCCAGGCGGCCGGCGCGGAGGTGCTGGACCGCACCAACCTCCCCGGGTCGATCAGCGCCCGCGAGGCCATCGTGCAGGGCGACGCGGACGCGATGTACGAGTACACGGGCACCGGCTGGATCACCTACCTCGGCAACGCGGAGCCGATCGACGACCCCGAGGAGCAGTGGAAGGCGGTACGCGACGCCGACCGGAGGAACGGGGTGACCTGGCTCCCCCAGTCCAGCCTCAACAACACCTACGCGCTCGCCATCAGCGGGAAGAACAACGCGAAGTACAAGCTGAAGGACCTGTCCGACGTGGCGGCGCTGGCGAAGAAGGACCCGTCGGCGGTGACGATCTGTGTGGAGAACGAGTTCGCCTCCCGCGACGACGGTCTGCCCGGCATGGAGAAGGCGTACGGGATGTCCCTGCCCGCCTCGAACATCCGCAAGATGGACGCGGGCATCATCTACACCCAGGTGTCCAAGTCGAACTCCTGCTTGCTGGGCGAGGTCTTCACGACGGACGGCCGGATCAAGGCGATGAACTTGGACGTGCTCGCCGACAACAAGCACTTCTTCCCGAACTACAACGCCGCGCCGGTCATCCACACCCCGACGTTCGACAAGTACCCGGTGATCGCGGACCTGCTGGACCCGGTGAGCGCCAAGCTGACGACCGAGGTCGCCCAGGAGCTCAACGCCAAGGTGGACGTGGAGGGCGCGGACCCGCACCAGGTGGCGCTGGAGTGGCTGGTGCAGGAGGGGTTCATCAAGGACGACTGAGGGGCGGGCCCGGTGCGCGGTTCCCGGCCGGGCCCACGCGGCAGCCGGTTCAGCAGCTGGGGACCTTGCCGCCCTTGTCCAGGGCGTCGAGCGCGGACACCGCGCCCTTGAGGGTCGTGACCGGAATCAGCCGCAGGCCCTTCGGGAGTTCCGCCTCGGCCCCGCCGCACTCGTCCTTCGGTACGAGGAAGACGGTCGCCCCGTCCCGCCGGGCCGCCTGGGTCTTCATGGAGACGCCGCCGACCGCGCCGACCGTGCCGTCCGCCTCGATGGTGCCCGTACCGGCGATGGTGCGGCCACCGGTGAGGTCGCCGCCGGAGCCGTTGCCGTCGAGCTTGTCGATGATGCCGAGGGCGAGGAAGAGCCCGGCGCTCGGGCCGCCGATGTCTCCGAGGTCGAGGGAGAACGTCATCGCCCCCTGCTCCCGGTCGAGGTAGTTCAGAGCCGCGTCGACGGCGACGTCCTGGGACTCCTTCATGTCGTTCAGGTTGTGCTGCTCGATCTGCTTCTCGGACCCCTGGGTCGGATAGACCGAGTTGCGGGACATGACCGCCCGGTCCGTACGGAACCAGCCGTCGATCACGTCACCGACGCGCACGTCGGCCTTGGGCCCGGTCGCGACGATCGTCGTCATCCGCAGCTGGCCCTCGGTGGTGCGGGTGGGGGCGCCGGTGATGGTGATCACCGGCTTGCCGTCCGCCGAGCCGAGGACGTTGGCCGTGGTGCCGGGCTGGGCCACGGTGAACGGCAGCGGGGCGAAGGCGGCGGTCCCGAACAGGGCGAGTACCGGCAGCGCGCAGAGAGCGAGGGTGCGGGGGCGCGAGAGACGAAGGGGCACCCGGCCAATCTATCTGCCGGTGGGCCCCGCCCCCGGCGCCGGGCCCGCGGGCCCCGGAGAACGGGGCCGCACGCGTCGGGACCGTACGGACCGGGGCCGCACGCGTCCGGACCGTACGGAACCGGACCGCGCGAGTCCGGAACGTACGAGACCGAAGGATCGTGAACCTGTCAGTAAATGGAGGTCCTCGGTTCCTCTTTCAGCGCAGGGCGTCGGCCACCTCACGGGCCGCGTCCAGGACGCGGGGGCCGACCCGGTCGGGGATGGAGTCGGCGAGCATGACCACGCCCACACTCCCCTCCACCCCGGAGACACCGACCAGCGGCGCCGCGGCCCCACTGGCGCCCGCCTCCAGCTCCCCCTTGGTGAGGGTGTAGCCGGGGTGGTCCACGACGGTGCGCTGCCGGGCGGAGAGGATGGCCCGCCCCGCGGCGCCCTGATCCAGCGGGTGGCGGAAACCGGGCCGGTACGCCACGTGGTAGTCGGTCCAGGTGGGCTCGACGACGGCGACGGCGAGCGCGTCGGAACCGTCGACGAGCGTCAGGTGGGCGGTGGCCCCGATGTCCTCGGCCAGCGAGCGGAGGGCCGGCAGCGCCGCCTCCCGCACGAGGGGGTGCACCTGGCGGCCCAGGCGCAGCACGCCGAGTCCGACCCTGGCACGGCCGCCGAGATCGCGGCGCACGAGGGTGTGCTGTTCGAGTGTGGCGAGCAGTCGATAGACGACCGTGCGGTTGACGCCGAGCCGGTTGGACAGCTCGGTGACGGTCAGCCCGTGGTCGGTGTCGGCCAGCAGTTTGAGGACACGAAGTCCTCGGTCGAGTGTCTGGGAAGTCTCCGCGGTCACGACCCGTCCCCTCCGAGGGTGAGCGACGGCGGCCGGCTCCACGCAGGCACGACGCCGGTCCCAGCGGCGACGCACAAAGAGGCCGCCGGTCTGGTCCGGTCGCATCCGACACTTCCACCTTCGCCCCGGAGGGGTGTGGTGTGTACGGATACGGCCTGATACCGGCTGCGCTCCGCGGCGGCGTTGCCACGGGGCGTTCACATATGGACGGACAGTAGCGAGGCAGTCCGCTGAGCGGAAGCCCTCGTCCAGAATCCGGTCCTCGGGCGGTCGACCCCCGCATAACCGCCGGTCAGCGCGAGACCGTCCGGAACCCGGACGTCTACGCGCGTCCAGGTCGTATGACGCGGAGGGTGACCATGGCCACCGTTGGTGAACCAGCGTTAACAGTACGTGACAAAAAATCATGGCCCCCCACCCTCCCGAAGGACCGGGTCCACCGCCCGTTCGACTCGCCGCCCGCACAACCCGTCCGGTTGGCGGGTCTCACCACCCTGCGGCCCCCAGCCGGGCGGCGGGATCCAAGGGGGCACGCGCCACCCGGGACGCGACCGCGGCCCGGTACCCGCGGAGGATTCCGCCGGTACCGGGCCGCACGCACTGCGGTCACGTGAGGAGCCTCACGTCATGCGGGTGGCCCACTCCTGGACCTTCTTGATCCGGTCCTGGATCTGGCCCGCCGTCGCCTCGGCGCTCGGCGGTCCGCCGCAGACCCGGCGGAGCTCGTTGTGGAGCACCCCGTGCGGTTTGCCGCTCTGGTGGGTGTAGGCCGACACCATGGTGTTGAGCTGCTTGCGCAGGCTCAGGAGCTGCTTGTGGGTGACCACCGGACGCGCTTCGGCGGGCTTCTCCAGGAGGTCGGCCTCGGCGGCGGGCTTCATGCGGCTGTGCGCGATCTGCCGGGTCTGCCGCTTCTGGAGCAGCAGCTGTACCTGGTCGGGCTCCAGGAGGCCGGGGATGCCGAGGTAGTCCTGCTCCTCCTCGCTGCCCGGGTGGGCCTGCATGCCGAACTCCGCGCCGTCGTACAGCACCCGGTCGAAGACGGCGTCGGACTCCAGCGCCTCGAACGGCAGTTGGTCCTCGGTCTCCTCGTCCTCCAGTCGTTCGGCGTCGGCGAGGAGCTTGTCCTCTTCCGCGAAGGGGTTCTCCTCGTCGCTGCCCTTCTTCGGCTTGTCGAGGACGTGGTCGCGTTCGACCTCCATCTCGTTGGCGAAGTCGAGCAGCATCGGGATGGTGGGGACGAAGACGGAGGCGGTCTCGCCGCGCCTGCGGGAGCGTACGAAACGGCCGACCGCCTGGGCGAAGAACAGCGGGGTCGAGATGGTCGTCGCGTACACGCCGACCGCCAGGCGGGGTACGTCGACGCCCTCGGACACCATGCGGACGGCGACCATCCAGCGCGATTCGTCCGCGCTGAACTTGTCGATGTTCTTGGAGGCCGCCTTCTCGTCGGAGAGGACCACGGTCGGCTTCTCGCCGGTGACGGACTTGAGGATCTTCGCGTAGGCGCGGGCCGACTCCTGGTCGGTGGCGATGACCAGTCCGCCGGCGTCCGGGATGCCCTTGCGGACCTCGGTGAGCCGCTTGTCGGCGGCGGTGAGCACGTTGGGAATCCAGTCGCCGGTGGGCGACAGGGCGGTGCGCCACGCCTGCCCGATGGCGTCCTTGGTCATCGGCTCGCCGAGGCGGGCGGCGATCTCGTCGCCGGCCTTGGTGCGCCAGCGCATGTTGCCGCTGTAGCTGAGGAAGATCACCGGTCGGACGACGCCGTCGGCGAGGGCGTTGCCGTAGCCGTACGTGTAGTCGGCGGAGGAGCGCCGGATGCCGTCGTTGCCCTCCTCGTACGTCACGAAGGGGATCGGGTTGGTGTCGGAGCGGAACGGGGTGCCGGTCAGCGCGAGCCGCCGGGTGGCGGGGTCGAACGCCTCCTGGCACGCCTCGCCCCAGGACTTCGAGTCACCGGCGTGGTGGATCTCGTCGAGGATCACAAGGGTCTTGCGCTGCTCGCACCGGTTGCGGTGCAGCATCGGGCGCACGCCGACACCGGCGTACGTCACGGCGACGCCGTCGTACTCGCGGCTGAGCGGCCCGGCGCTGTACTCCGGGTCGAGCTTGATGCCTATGCGGGCGGCGGCCTCGGCCCACTGCTTCTTCAGGTGCTCGGTCGGCGCGACGACGGTGACCTGCTGGACGACGTGGTGGTGCAGCAGCCACGAGGCGAGAGTCAGCGCGAAGGTGGTCTTTCCGGCGCCGGGGGTGGCGACCGCGAGAAAGTCGCGCGGCTGTTCCTGGACGTACCTCTCCATGGCGCCCTGCTGCCAAGCTCGCAGCTTGCCCGCCGTGCCCCAGGGGGCGCGGCCGGGAAAGGCGGGTGAGAGGTGGTGGGAGGCGGTAGTAGTCACGGTCTCCGGTTCGGGTCTCTCGGGTACGTGGGGTGCTGCCGGTACCGCCCGGGGCACCCGGTACGCGATACGACAACCGGGCCACCTTACCGGGGAGCGGGACGGAACCCCGTACGAACGAGGCGTGGTTCGGGTCCGTTGAGACCCTCTTCACACAGCGGCGCCCGCTCCCGCCGGGCCCCTCAGACGGCGCGCGGAGCCCGTACCCGGGTGGCCACCCAGGCCCCCACCAGGGCGACCCCCGCCATGGGCAGGAAGACCGCCGCAAAGGCCCCCGGATGGGCTCCTGAGGCGCCCGCGCGCACGGTCTCGTGGACGGCGCCCACCGCGCCGCCGCCGAGCGCCGCGAAGGCCGCGCCGCCGATCGCGAGGAGCAGGACGTTGGAGAGGCCGTCGGAGATCTGGAGGGCCGCGGAGTTGGCTCCGGCCTCCTGCGGGGTGGAGAGCTTGAGCATCATCACACTGGTCGAGGCGATCACCATGCCCATGCCGAAACAGCCGACCGCCCAGGCGACGGCCACCGTCCAGGCGGGCACGGAGTGGATCAGTACGGAGGGGGCGGCCAGGATCGCCACGGTGACCATGAGCATGCCGACGAACATCAGCCGCTCCCGGTGCGCCTCCATCCGGGGCCGGGACTGGATGAACGATCCGAGCGCCCAGGTGCCGCCGCCCGCCGCGAGCGACAGCCCGGCCATCGTCGGGCTCAGCCCGCGCTGGGTCACCAGCATCAGCGGTACGAAGGACTCGGCCGCGATGAAGGACCCGGCCGAGACCCCGCGCAGCAGCACCACGGCGGGCAGCCCGCGCACGGCACGCGCGGTTCCGGTGGGCAGCAGCCCCCGGACGGCGGGGACCAGCAGCGCGGCCCCCGCGAGGCCGGGCAGAGCTGCGAACCAGTTCAGCTCCTGCCCGGCGTACTGGAGCAGTCCGGCACCCACCGAGATGGCGAGGGCCAACCGGATGCGCCGGCGATCGAAGGGCTGGGCGCCCGCGGCCTCGTCCGCCGGGCCCGAGGCCCTGCGACGTATCGCGGGCAGGGCGAGGGCCAGCGGGAAGACGATGAGGACCGGGATGCCGGTGAAGACCCAGCGCCAGCCGAGGTGCTCGGTGACGGTGCCCGAGGCGAGTGGCCCGACCACGGAGGGGATGACCCAGCTCGCGGCGAAGGCGGCCATGATCGCGGGGCGCAGCCGCTCCGGGTAGGCGCGGCCGACGACCACGTACAGGGCGACGATCACCAGTCCCCCGCCGAGCCCCTGCACGGCCCGGCCCGCGATGAACATCCACATGCCGGTCGCGCCGCCGGAGAGCAGCAGCCCCGCGGCGAAGGCGCTGATCCCGGCCGCGAGGGGGCCGAGCGGCCCGCTGCGGTCGGCCCACTGCCCGGAGAACACCATGGCGAAGAGGCTGGTGGTGAAGTACGCGGAGAAGGCGAAGGCGTACAGCGGGACCCCGTGCAGCTCGCGTGCGGCGACCGGCATCGCGGTGCCCACGGCGGTCGCCTCGAAGGCGATGAGCAGCACGACGGAGACGATGCCGATGCTCAGGGCGCGGTAGGTCCGGCCCAGGACGCCTTCGGCAAGGTCGTCGGCCCCACTGCCGTCCGGGGCGGCCACGTTGCCCGCCGTCGGATCGCAGGAAGCCGGGGCGCCGGAAGCCGGGGCGCCGGCGGGCAGGGGGGCGGGCGCGACATCGGCGTCGCGCGGGTCCAGGGCGGTCATCGCACCAGAGTAAGGGGCATACACCGGGTTGAGCCCTGTCGCGGGGAGGGGGTGCGGTGGTCCGATGGTCGTAGACCCGTGCCCCCGTCCGTGCGGCTCCGCGCCCCCGGTCCGCGCCCCGTCCCGGGCCCTGGGCGCGGGGGCGGGGGCCTCCGGGGCGCCGGGCGCCGGGTGGTGCGGTTGTGAACGGCGTATGGCAGTCGCGTTGCGGGCCCGTCGAAACCCTTGAGCCCGCCGCCCCGGGCCCGTACGGTCATGACGACACCGAGGCACCACACCTCGGCCGTGTGCCCGAGAGGTTCAGGGGCTCGACTGCAACTCGAGTTACACCGGTTCGAATCCGGTCACGGCCTCAAGAAGAACGCGACGCTCGCGTCGTACGGACAGCAACGGCGGCGGCCCAACCCCAAGTGGGGGGGCGGCCCCGTCCGGGTGTGCCGGGCCCGCGCCCCGGCCGGGCCCCACGC
>NZ_JBSFVR010000207.1:0-12803 GCF_053592415.1 Streptomyces sp. NPDC002690
CCCAAATCCCCGGCATACGGTCTCGGGAGCAGGCAGTGGCGAGGTCAGAAAGGTGTGGCCCGGTCCGAGGGGGACGGGCCCACGCCGGTGGGCACCGCCATGACCTGGGTGGCGTCGGCCGGCGGGGCGGCCGGCCGCTCCGGTGCGTTGACGACCGCGGTGAGCAGGGCCCGCGCACCGGCGTCGTCGAGCCGCTGCTCGGGGTCGCGGGTGAGGAGGCCGTAGATGACGTCCTTCAGCGGACCCGCGTTCTTCGGCGGGTCGAGCGGTTCGGTCATCACGGCCGTCAGCGTGGCGATGGCCGAGCCCTTGTCGTAGGGCGGGCTGCCTTCCACGCTCGCGTAGAGCAGACCGCCGAGCGACCAGAGGTCGGCGGGGGGTCCGGGCTTGTGGCCGCGGGCTCGCTCCGGCGAGATGTACGAGGGCGCGCCGACCAGCATGCCCGTGGAGGTCACCGAGGGGTCGCCCTCGACCTGGGCGATGCCGAAGTCGGTGAGGACCACTCGGCCTTCCTGGGATATCAGCACGTTGGACGGCTTCACGTCCCGGTGCAGGATGCCCTCGCGGTGCGCGGAGCGCAGCACGTCGAGAATGGCCAGGCCGACCTCGGCCGCCCGTCGGGGCGTCAGGGTGCCGTCCTCACGGATGACTTCGGCGAGGGACTTGCCCTCGATGAGCTCCATGACGATCCACGGCCGGTCGTCCTCGTCCACCACGTCGAACACGGTGACCGCGCTGGTGTTGCGGATGCGCGCGATCGCCTTCGCCTCGCGCAGGGTGCGCGTGATCAGGCGCCGCTTCTCGTCCTCGTCGATGGCCGTGGGGAACCGGAGTTCCTTCACCGCGACCGTGCGGCCCAGCGTCTCGTCGTCGGCGCTCCAGACGGTACCCATACCGCCTCGCCCGAGCACCTTCCCGAGCCGGTACCGTCCCGCGAGAAGACGTCCCTCGGTGTCCCGTTGGGGCCCGTTTGCCTGCTCCGCCTCCGACATGCGTCCCCTCTGCGATCAACCCGCCCTGGCAGAGCGTTCATTGTCCCTCACCCCGGGACCGGTTCTGGTGCCGGGTCCGAGGTCGGCCCCGGCGGGGCCGGGGAAAGGTCCCCGTGTACGGCTTTCCGGGCCCCGTGTACGGCTCTCCTGCCTCCGGCGTACGGCTCTCCGGGCCCCGGCGCGCGGCCTCCGGGCTCCGGGGCCGGCGTCGCCGGAGCCCTTCGGCCGTCCCGCCTCAAGGCCGTCCGGGCACCGCCGGCCCGGCGGTGCCCCTGCGAGCGGGTGCCCCCTCGTCGTCCGGCCATGCCTCCGGCGGGCCGTGCGCGCGGCACGTGACGCTCCGGCACTGTCGCGCGACGCCCCGTCAGATCGGCACGATGTCCGGTGCTCCGAGCCGCGCCGCGTCGGCCGTCAGGTCGTCGGGCTGGCGCTGCGACTCCCGTTCGGCCTCGACCCGCTTCTCGTAGTGCTCGACCTCGCGGTCGACCCGGTCCGCGTCCCAGCCCAGCACCGGGGCCATCAGCTCCGCGCAGACGCGGGCACTGAGGGTGCCCCGGTCGAAGGTCTCGATGGAGATCCGGGTCCGCCGGGTGAGGACGTCGTCCAGGTGGCGGGCGCCCTCGTGCGAGGCGGCGTAGACGATCTCGGCCGCGAGGTAGTCGTCGGCGGCGGGCAGCGGCTCGCCCAGTGCGGGGTTCTCCGCGATCAGCGCGAGGAGTTCCTCGGCCAGTGAGCCGTACCGGTTGAGCAGGTGCTCGACCCGGACGACGTGCAGCCCGGTGGAGGCGGCGATCCGGGCGCGGGCGTTCCACAGGGCGCGGTACCCCTCGGCGCCGAGCAGCGGCACGTCCTCCGTGACGCACTCGGCGACCCGCTGGTCGAGCCCGTGCACGGCCTCGTCCACGGCGTCCTTCGCCATCACCCGGTACGTCGTGTACTTGCCGCCGGCGACCACGACCAGGCCGGGCACCGGGTGCGCCACGGTGTGCTCGCGGGAGAGCTTGCTGGTCGCGTCGGACTCGCCGGCCAGCAGGGGGCGCAGTCCGGCGTAGACGCCTTCGACGTCGTCCCTGGTCAGCGGGGTGGCGAGCACGGTGTTGACGTGTTCGAGGAGGTAGTCGATGTCGGCGCTGGAGGCGGCCGGGTGGGCCTTGTCGAGGCTCCAGTCGGTGTCGGTGGTGCCGACGATCCAGTGGCGCCCCCAGGGGATGACGAAGAGGACGGACTTCTCGGTGCGCAGGATCAGTCCGGTCGAGGAGTGGATGCGGTCCTTCGGCACCACGAGGTGGATGCCCTTGGAGGCACGGACGTGGAACTGTCCGCGTTCGGCGATCAGCGCCTGGGTGTCGTCGGTCCACACGCCGGTCGCGTTCACCACCTGCTTGGCCCTGACCTCGTACCGGCCGCCGGTCTCGACGTCCTCGACCACGGCGCCGACGACGCGTTCGCCCTCCCGGAGGAATCCGGACACCCGTGCGCGGTTCGCCGCGTGCGCGCCGTAGCTCACCGCGGTACGCACCAGGGTGGCGACGTAGCGGGCGTCGTCCATCTGGGCGTCGTAGTACTGGAGGGCTCCGACCAGGGCGTCCTTGCGGAGTGCGGGGGCCACGCGCAGGGCGCTCCGGCGGGAGAGGTGGCGGTGGACGGGGAGTCCCCGGCCGTGTCCGGAGGAGAGGGACATCGCGTCGTAGAGGGCGACGCCGGAGCCCGCGTACAGCCGCTCCCAGCCCTTGTGCTGGAGCGGATAGAGGAAGGGCACGGGCTTGACCAGGTGGGGGGCGAGGCGCTCCAGCAGCAGTCCGCGCTCCTTGAGTGCCTCGCGGACCAGGGCGAAGTCGAGCATCTCCAGATAGCGCAGGCCGCCGTGGATGAGCTTGCTGGACCGGCTGGAGGTGCCGGAGGCCCAGTCACGGGCCTCGACGAGTCCGGTGGCGAGCCCTCTGGTGGCGGCGTCCAGGGCTGTCCCGGCGCCGACCACACCCGCCCCGACGACCAGTACGTCCAGTTCGCGTTCGGCCATCGCGGCGAGCGCCTCGGCGCGCTCGGCGGGTCCCAGTGTCGATGTCCTCAACTCTGCCTCCCGGTGGATCGGGGTGGGCGGTTACCGGGTGATGTGTCCGGTGACGTCCGGCCGGGCCGGACGTGCCCACCTCCCGATTCTGTCCGCGACGGGCGACTTCAGCCACCGCCTGTGGACAACGCCGCCCACCGGTGGCCGGACGACCGGGCACCGGCGGTGCGCGGCGACGCGTGACAGCGATCATCCATTCCGACATAAATGCGACATGCAGGTCATATTTACGCCTAGTCTGACCTCGCACGGCCCTCAGCGGTTGCGCTTTCGGTCCTCCATGGTTCTACGAGAAGGACGGCCCTCGAATGCCCGCAGACCTCGCGGTCATCGGCCTCGGCCACCTCGGCCTGCCCCTCGCCCAGGCAGCGGTCGCCGCCGGTATCGACACCGTCGGCTACGACACCGACCCCCGCCCGTACGCGGATCTCAGCGCGGGGCGCACCCCGGTCGAGGGATCGCTCACCGCCTCCGAGGTCCGCAGGATGCTCTCCCGGGGCTTCCGCCCCACCACCAACGCCACCGAACTCGGCCGGGTGCGCACCGCGGTGATCTGCTCCCCCACCCCCCTCGGGGCCGACCGCACCGTCGACCTGACCGCCGTCGGAGACGCGGCCCGCGCCCTGGCCGCCCGGCTGCGCCCGCACACCACGGTGCTGCTGGAATCGGCCGTACCTCCCGGCACCACCGAGAACTTCCTGCGCGGGCTGCTCGAAGAGGGCTCCGGGCTGCGCGCCGGCCGGGACTTCCACCTGGCCTGCTCCCCCGGCCGACTGGACCCCGGCAACCGCACCCACACCTACGCCAACACCCCTCAGGTCATCGGAGGCCTCACCCCCGCCTGCACCGAGTCCGCCGCCGCGTTCTACGGCCGGCTCACGGACAAGGTGGTACGCGCCAGGGGACCGCGCGAGGCCGAGATGACGAAGGTGCTGGAGACCAACTTCCGGCACGTGAACATCGCCCTCGTCAACGAGATGGCGGTGCTCTGCCACGAGCTGGGCGTCGACCTCTGGGACGTCATCCGGTGTGCGGAGACCAAGCCCTTCGGCTTCCAGCCGTTCCGCCCCGGCCCCGGGGTCGGCGGCCACGGCGTCCCCCTGGACCCGGGCGGCGTGCCGTACGGCCACGCCCCCGGCCCTCCGCTGCGCCTGGTGTCCATGGCGCAGGAGATCAACGACCGCATGCCGAGCTACGTGATCCGGCGCAGCGCCACCCTGCTGAACGAGCACGGCAAGTCCGTGCGCGGCGCCCGCGTCCTCCTGCTCGGCGTCACCTACAAGCCGGACAGCGCCGACCAGGAGGCGGCCCCGGCCCGCGAGATCGCGAGCCGGCTGATGGACCTGGGCGCCCAGATCGGCTACCACGACCCGCACGTCCTGGACTGGCGGGTCCGCGACGTCCCCGTCCCCCGTGCCGACTCGCTGTACGAGGCGGCGGCCGCCGCCGACCTGACGCTGCTCCTCCAGCACCACCGGACGTACGACCTCCAGGGCCTCGCGGTGAAGGCGCAGCTGCTGCTCGACACCCGGGGAGCCACCCCTGCGGGGGCCGCGCACCGGCTGTGACGGGGAGGACCCGCCCCGTGGGCGGGGACGGGCGCGGGGACGGGCGCGGGGCGGGGCGGTATTGCGGTGAGCGATGTCGTGGGTGACTGCTAGCCTGCGGCGTCACCTTCGCACAGAGTTGCGTATCTGGCGCACTGTCGTGCGCGCATCCGTCCCAGGGGGGATCTTCACCATGAGCCAGCCCGTGCCGCCGCCCAGCCGGCCCCAGCCGCCCGCCGACGGCCGGCCCGTCGAGGGCAACCCGTACGCGGCCGAGCAGCCCAAGGCGCCGGCTCCGGCGGCACCGCCCGTCGGCGCCGCCCCCCTGGCACCGCCTGTCGGCGCACCCGCGTCCCTGGCACCGCCCACCGGCGCGCCCGTACCCCTGGCACCGCCCACCGGCAACCCCTTCGCACCGCAGCAGCCGGGGCAGCCGGGACAGTTCACCGGTGTGCCGTTCGCACCGATCACCGGTCCGGTCCGCAACAACCTGGCCCTCGGCCTGCTCGCGTCCTTCGGCACCGCCCTCGCCGTCGGCGCGATCTACGGCGGCATCACCGGCGCCACCGAGCGCGAGTTCGTCTACGCGGCGGTCGTCGTGGGTCTCCTCGTCGGCTGGGTCGCGGGCAAGACCGGCGGCCGGAACCCCGTACTGCCGTTCACTTCCGTGGTGTTCGCGCTGGGCTCGGTCTACTTCGGCCAGCTGCTCGCGGACGCGATCATGGCTTCGAAGCAGCTCCCGGTCTCCGTCTCGGCGATGTTCTTCCAGCACTTCGGCGTGCTCCAGGAGATCTGGAAGGCCGACACCGACTTCATCAGCGTCCTCTTCTTCGGGATCGCCGGCTTCGCCGCGTTCTCCGCCGCCAAGAAGATCTCCGACTGACCCGTCCGCGGACGTACGAAGAGGGTCCCGGTCACCCTGTGGTGACCGGGACCCTCTTTCGCACGCGCGGTACGGGATCAGCGGCGGTGCTGCGAGTCCGCCACCGTCACCTCGACGCGCTGGAACTCCTTGAGGTCGCTGTAGCCGGTCGTGGCCATCGCGCGGCGCAGGGCGCCGAAGATGTTCATCGAGCCGTCCGGGGTGTGCGACGGACCGGTGAGCACCTCCTCGGTCGTGCCGACCGAGCCGAGGTCCACCAGCTTGCCGCGCGGCACGTCCTCGTGGACGGCCTCCATGCCCCAGTGCCGGCCGCGGCCCGGAGCGTCGGTGGCGCGGGCCAGCGGGGAGCCCATCATCACGGCGTCCGCGCCGCAGGCGATGGCCTTCGGCAGGTCGCCGGACCAGCCGACGCCACCGTCCGCGATGACGTGGACGTACCGGCCGCCGGACTCGTCCATGTAGTCGCGGCGGGCACCCGCCACGTCCGCCACGGCGGTCGCCATCGGCACCTGGATGCCGAAGACGTTGCGGGTGGTGTGCGCGGCGCCGCCGCCGAAGCCGACCAGGACACCCGCCGCGCCGGTGCGCATCAGGTGCAGGGCCGCGGTGTACGTGGCGCAGCCGCCGACGATCACCGGGACGTCCAGCTCGTAGATGAACTGCTTGAGGTTGAGCGGCTCGGCGGCACCGGAGACGTGCTCGGCGGAGACGGTCGTACCGCGGATGACGAAGATGTCCACCCCGGCGTCGACGACGGCCTTGGAGAACTGGGCGGTGCGCTGCGGGGAGAGCGCGGCGGCGGTGACGACACCGGAGTCGCGCACCTCCTTGATGCGCTGTCCGATCAGCTCCTCCTGGATCGGAGCGGAGTAGATCTCCTGGAGGCGACGGGTCGCGGTCTCGACCGGCATCTCGGCGATCTCGTCGAGCAGCGGCTGCGGGTCCTCGTGGCGGGTCCAGAGACCCTCCAGGTTGAGGACGCCGAGTCCGCCGAGCTCGCCGATGCGGATGGCGTGCTGCGGGGAGACCACGGAGTCCATGGGAGCGGCCAGGAACGGCAGCTCGAAGCGGTAGGCGTCGATCTGCCAGGCGATCGAGACCTCCTTCGGGTCCCGGGTCCTGCGGCTCGGTACGACAGCGATGTCGTCGAATGCGTATGCCCGGCGGCCGCGCTTGCCGCGCCCGATCTCGATCTCAGTCACGATGTGTGGCCTTTCCCTCTACGTCTGCGCTGACCAGTATCCCCGACACACGGCGGAGGGGCGGCCCGGGGAACCCCGGCCGCCCCTCCCCCACCGTGTGGGTCTTACTTCCTGCTGTAGTTCGGTGCCTCGACCGTCATCTGGATGTCGTGCGGGTGGCTCTCCTTGAGACCCGCCGACGTGATGCGCACGAAGCGGCCCTTGCTCTCCATCTGGTCGATGGACTCGGCGCCCACGTAACCCATGGTCTGACGCAGACCGCCGACGAGCTGGTGCAGGACGTTGGCCAGCGGACCCCGGTAGGGCACCTGACCCTCGATGCCCTCGGGCACGAGCTTGTCGTCCGAGGACACCTCGGCCTGGAAGTAACGGTCCTTGGAGTACGAACGGCCCTGGCCGCGGGACTGCATCGCGCCGAGCGAGCCCATGCCGCGGTACGACTTGAACTGCTTGCCGTTGATGAACATCAGCTCGCCCGGGGACTCCTCGCAACCCGCGAGGAGGCTGCCCAGCATCACGCTGTCCGCGCCCGCGGCGAGCGCCTTGCCGATGTCGCCGGAGTACTGCAGGCCGCCGTCGCCGATGACCGGCACACCCGCCGCGCGGGCGGCGAGAGCGGCTTCGTAGATCGCGGTGACCTGCGGGACGCCGATACCGGCGACCACACGGGTCGTACAGATCGAACCGGGGCCCACGCCGACCTTCACACCGTCGACGCCGGCGTCGATCAGCGCCTGAGCGCCGTCGCGGGTGGCGACGTTGCCGCCGATGACGTCTATGGCGACGCTCGACTTGATCTTCGCCATCCAGTCGAGGGCGTTGCTGTTGTGGCCGTGCGAGGTGTCGACGATCAGGAAGTCGACCCCTGCGGAGGCGAGCGCCTGGGCGCGGTCCAGCGCCTCGGGGCTGGCGCCGACGGCCGCGCCGACCAGCAGACGGCCTTCGGCGTCCTTGGCCGCGTTGGGGTACTGCTCGGCCTTCTTGAAGTCCTTGACCGTGATGAGGCCCTTGAGGAGGCCCGCCTCGTCGACCAGCGGCAGCTTCTCGATCTTGTGGCGGCGCAGCAGCTCCATGGCCTCCACGCCGGAGATGCCGACCTTGCCGGTGACGAGCGGCATCGGCGTCATGACCTCGCGCACCTGGCGCGAACGGTCGGACTCGAAGGCCATGTCACGGTTGGTCACGATGCCGAGGAGCTTGCCCGCGGGGTCGGTGACCGGCACGCCGCTGATGCGGAACTTCGCGCAGAGCGCGTCCGCCTCGCCGAGGGTGGCGTCGGGGTGCACGGTGATCGGGTCGGTGACCATCCCGGACTCGGACCGCTTCACCAGGTCGACCTGGTTCACCTGGTCCTCGATGGAGAGGTTGCGGTGCAGTACGCCGACGCCGCCCTGACGGGCCATCGCGATGGCCATCCGCGACTCGGTCACCTTGTCCATGGCGGCCGAGAGCAGGGGGATGTTCACGCGCACGTTGCGGGAGATGAGGGACGAGGTGTCGACCGCGTTGGGCAGGACCTCCGACGCGCCCGGCAGCAACAGCACGTCGTCGTATGTCAGCCCGAGCGTGGCGAACTTCCCAGGCACTCCGTCGACGTTTGCAGTCATGACACCTTCCCCAAATGGTCTTGATCGGTGCGGATGTCCATGCTAACGGCCTTCGGGGGTGTCTCATTCCACGATCAAGATCACCGAGGCTCTCCGTAGATTTCTACGAGAGCGTGAACACCGCGCGAACACGGGGCCGCGGCGGGGGCGGCCCTGGCGGGGTGCGGCGGAAGTCACTGTTCGGCGAGGGCTCGCAGCCGGCTGAGCGCGCGGTGCTGGGCGACCCGTACGGCGCCGGGGGACATCCCCAGCATCTGCCCGGTCTCCTCGGCGGTCAGTCCGACCGCGACCCGCAGGACGAGCAGCTCGCGCTGGTTCTCCGGGAGGTTGGCGAGGAGCTTCTTGGCCCAGGCCGCGTCGCTGCTGAGCAGGGCGCGTTCCTCAGGGCCGAGGGAGTCGTCGGGCCGTTCGGGCATCTCGTCGGAGGGGACGGCCGTGGAACCGGGGTGGCGCATCGCGGCGCGCTGGAGGTCGGCGACCTTGTGTCCGGCGATGGCGAAGACGAACGCCTCGAAGGGGCGGCCGGTGTCGCGGTAGCGCGGCAGCGCCATGAGAACCGCCACGCAGACCTCCTGCGCCAGGTCCTCGCCGAAGTGACGAGCGTCACCGGGCAGCCGGTTCAGCCGGGACCGGCAGTACCGCAGCGCGAGGGGGTGGACACGGGCCAGCAGGTCGTGTGTCGCCTGCGCGTCGCCGTCCACGGCCCGTTGCACCAGGGCAGCGATCACCGTCGTCTCGTCGTCGCGCATCGGACCATGGTGCCTTGATGCCGACCGGTCCGTGCCATCGCGTTCAGAGTTGTGCACCGAAGCGTTACGAGCGGGTGCGCCGGATGTCATGTCCTGCGCCCTCCCCTTCCGCTGGATCCGCTGGTCCGAATCGTCGTTCCCGAGGAACTCCACAGCTCAAGGATGCGTCATCGGCCGGGAAGCGTCACCCATCGCCGCCGCGACCCGGCTCGACGTGGGCGGACCGCCCCGCCGGTGTCCTCCGTCGCCCCGCCCGCGGGTCCGCGGACGGGGACGATTCCGGCACGCCGTTCGGAGGCCACCCGACAGGCTCAGCGCACCAGACCCCAGCGGAATCCGAGCGCCACCGCGTGGGCCCGGTCCGAGGCGCCGAGCTTCTTGAAGAGCCTCCTGGCGTGGGTCTTGACCGTGTCCTCGGAGAGGAAGAGCTCGCGCCCGATCTCCGCGTTGGAACGGCCGTGGCTCATGCCTTCGAGCACCTGGATCTCACGCGCGGTGAGCGTGGGGGCCGCACCCATCTCCGCGGACCGCAGCCGGCGCGGGGCGAGCCGCCACGTCGGGTCGGCCAGCGCCTGGGTCACGGTGGCCCGCAGCTCGGCGCGCGAGGCGTCCTTGTGGAGGTAGCCGCGGGCCCCGGCGGCGACCGCGAGCGCGACCCCGTCCAGGTCCTCGGCAACCGTCAGCATGATGATCCGGGCGCCGGGGTCGGCGGAGAGCAGCCGCCGGACGGTCTCCACACCTCCCAGGCCGGGCATGCGGACGTCCATCAGAATCAAATCCGAACGGTCGGCCCCCCAGCGGCGGAGTACTTCCTCGCCGTTGGCCGCCGTCGTCACACGCTCGACGCCGGGCACGGTCGCAACCGCGCGACGGAGCGCCTCTCGGGCGAGCGGGGAGTCGTCGCAGACGAGGACGGATGTCATGACCGTCCTCCGCAGCTGATGCGCGTCACCTTGAGCCTCCAGGCTGATACAAGTCGTCACCTGTGCGGTTGACCCCCTCGGACATGTGCCCGAGCCGGTTCGTCGCCAACCGCCTCCGCACTCTCAACGATGGTCACTCGAAAGAGTTACGGGTCGGACCGTAGGGTTCGGCACTCTACGTGAAGGGCCGCACACGGAACGGATCGACGCGGGCGCTTCACCCTTCAACCGAAACTTCACTGGTTGGCGTGCCCTATTTGGCGGCTTTTCTTCCCTTTTGCTGGTGTCTGTGACTAGATTCGCAATCAGTCATATTTACATCTACTACGACCGTAGATGTACGGCAGGCTCGATCACCGAGGACCTGAGGTCCCGAAGCCCCGAGGCGCTGAGGCACGGAGGGGCACCGGGGACCCGAGGGCCCGAGGACCTGAGGAACCAGGGATCGGCCACCGACGGACGACGACGGACTGCGACTGCCGGGACGACGTCTCCGGCAGAGCACGGTTTCGAGGGGACAAGCAATGGCAGATTTCTCCCGCCTTCCCGGACCCAACGCGGACCTGTGGGACTGGCAGCTGCTCGCGGCCTGCCGAGGGGTCGACAGTTCACTTTTCTTCCACCCCGAGGGAGAACGCGGAGCCGCCCGGAGCGCCCGCGAGACCTCGGCGAAAGAGGTGTGCATGCGCTGCCCCGTACGTGCCGAGTGCGCCGCCCACGCGCTGGCCGTGCGCGAGCCCTACGGAGTGTGGGGCGGCCTGACCGAAGACGAACGCGAGGAGCTGATGGGCCGCGCCCGGAACCGTCTGATCACGACGGCCCACTCCGGTACGGGCGGCGACAGCACGCACCACGACTGAGGGCCCGCGCCGCCCCGTACCGCAGGAACGTTTCGGCATCCACGGTCCGTCCCCGCCCGGACATCGACGGACCGGGGCACGGTCGTGCCGTCAGCGGGCCGCGGCGAGCGACAGCTGGTCCAGCGTGGCCGCCACCGCCGGGACCCGCGCCAGGTCCGGCAGGGTCAGCGCCACGATCTCGCGCACGATGGGCGGCTCCACCGTCACGGTCACGGCCCCCTTGGGGCGTACCGACTCGATCGCCAGCGCGGGCAGGACCGCCACCCCGAGCCCGGCGCCGACCAGTCCGATCACGGCCGGATAGTCGTCGGTGGCGAAGTCGATACGGGGGGTGAACCCGGAGTCCTCACACACCTCCACCAGCTGCCGTCGGCAGCGCGGGCAGCCGGCGATCCACGGGTCCCCGGCGAGTTCGCCGATGTCGATCGCGTCCGTCCCGGCCAGCCGGTGATCGTCGGGCAGCAGGCCGACCAACCGGTCCGCGAGCAGCGGGCGGACCACCAGGTCGCCCCAGTCGCCGTCGCCGCTCTCCACTCCTTCACCGCCGCCGGAGTTCTCGTACCGGAACGCCAGCGCGATGTCGCAGTCCCCGTCGCGGAGCATTTCCACGGACCGGGGCGGTTCCGCCTCCACCAGCGAGACCTGGGTGCCGGGGTGCTCCGCGCGCAGCGCGGCGAGGGCGCCGGGGACCAGGGTGGAGCTACCGCTGGGGAAGGAAACGAGCCGGACCCGGCCGGCGCGCAGCCCCGCGATGGCGGCGACCTCTTCTTCGGCGGCGGTCAGCCCCGCCAGGATGCCGGAGGCATGCCGTACGAGGGCCTCGCCGGCCTGAGTGAGCCGCATCTCCCGGCCCGTACGGATCAGGAGGGGTGTCCCGACCGAGGATTCCAGTGCCTTCATCTGCTGGCTGATGGCCGGCTGGGTGAAGCCCAGCTCGCGGGCGGCGGCGGAGAACGAGCCGGTGGTGGCGACGGCACGCAGGACGCGGAGATGACGGGCTTCGATCACCCTCCCACCATAAGCGTCACTTCTGATGATCGCGAAAAATTGCGATGCGACTTTGATGCCCGACGTTTTAACCTTTCCCCATGCATCTGCTGACCGTGAATGTCGGAACCGCTCGCCACTCCGAGCACTCCAGCGCGCGCCATGGCCTCACCGGAATCGACAAGCGCCCGGTGGAGGGCCCTGTGGCGGTGGCCGACCCGGGGCCGAAGGGCGTCGGCGGCAGCGGTCTGGCCGGGGACGCCGTCTGCGATCTGCGCCACCACGGCGGGAGCGACCAGGCGGTGTACGCGTACGCCCGGGAGGAGCTCGACGTTTGGGAGAAGAAGCTCGGCAAGCCGCTGCCCAACGGGATCTTCGGCGAGAACCTGACGACCGTGGGCCTGAAGGTCAGCGACGCGCTGGTCGGCGAGCGGTGGCGGATCGGCCCGGAGCTGGTCCTGGAGGTGACCGACGGCCGCGTCCCGTGCCGGACGTTCGCCGGCCACGTGGACGAAGAGCGCTGGGTGAAACGCTTCACCCAGGAGGCCGTGACCGGCGCGTACCTGCGGGTCATCACCCCGGGCTCCATCCGCGCCGGGGACCCGGTCGAGATCGTCCACCGCCCGGACCACGGGGTGACCGCCTCCCTCGCGTTCCGCTCGTTCACCGACCGCACGCTGCTCCCGAGCTTGCTCCCGGCGGGCGAGGCGCTGCACACGGAGTTGCTGAAGGCGGCGCGGGAGTACGTGGCGAAACAGGGGGTGTGAGGGGCGGGGGCCGGGTCCGGTTCTTGGCCAGGAACGGGCGAGGATGTGGCCCTCCTCAAGGTCGTCCCGGACGGAAGCGGGCCCGCACATGACGCGACGAACTCCCGTGGACCTGGTCAACCTCGCCGACCCTGACGGGAACAGCTGCGTCGTACGCGTCACGGGGCGCCTGCAGCCGGGCGTGCTGACCGGCCATGACGTCCTGTGCGCGGTGG